>CALZIK010000160.1 GCA_945787635.1 Thermoanaerobaculia bacterium
ATCCGCACCAGAACTGGGCGTACTATCAATAAGAGGGTGGCACCTCTAATCGAGGCACCTCTAATCGAGCCCCCTCTAATCGAGCTCGGCCCCTGTGTCGAAGAGGCCCACCAGCCGCTACTCGCCGGCCGGGATCACGCCCTCCGCGGTGAGCGTGCTGGGGCACCTTTTCTGGGGGGTCTCGTCTGGGTTAACCTACGGCCGGAGTCTGGTAATGGTAGACCCGTCGACTGCGGATACGACAAGGCTTCTTTCTCTCTTGAGGGCATCGGCGAAGCTGATCCTTGTGCTGATCGTGGGGGGCGGCACCTCGAACCTTCTGATTGGCGGGATGGTGGGTTCGTCTCGAACGGAGATGCTCGGCGGCACCGCTACGCCACTCCCGGTTTGGGCATTTCCCTTGAGCCTCGTGGCCAGTGTGATTCTCATATCGGTGTATCTACGATTTGCGTTGCCGCTGGTCCGCGGAACGAAATCGGGCCGGGTCCTACTGGAGAGTTCGCTGTTGCGGCTGGCCACTCTCTGGCGAGTACTCAGTGCTCTGACGCTTCTGGGCCTTCTCGGGGGCGCGGCGCTCGTCGCTTGGATCTTCTTTGACCTGGCGCCATGAGCGACGGCTGCCCCAAGTGCGGCGCTACGGTAGCGGCGGACGCCGCCGAGTGCCCGAGCTGCGGCGTGGTCATCGCCAAGGCGGTCGCGCGGTCGAGGACCCCGATCTCAGTGTCGAAGCCGGTGAAGGCACCACCTCCCGCGGTGCCCCTGGTCGCACCCGATACCCTTCAGAGCCTCCAGTCGACGAGCTTCTGGGTCCACGCCCTGGCGTTCTGTTTCATGCTGGCGGCCGCGCTGGCCGTCGTGGCGGTGGTGGCTCTCCTCTTCTTGCCCGCCGAAACGGAAGGCCAGTCCCACAAACCGCTGTACCTGTTGGGGTTCGGGGTCTTCTATCTCGTGTGGGCGGCCGGATTCGGGATTCTCGGGTCTCGCCTGGCCACCTTCGCAACCGCGCTCTCGCCTCGGGGCCGGAAACTCGAGATTTCTGACTTGGAGAAGGTCGCCGAGATACACCTCAAGGTGTGGCAGGTGTCGTTGTGGTTCTTCCTCGTACAGTTGCTGGTGATCTTGATTCTCGTAGCGGCTGGCTTCTTCGATGCCGGCTAGGCCGAGTAAGTGATCGCTCGTGAGCGACTGAATCCCTCTCAACCAGAGCTGGTCGACATCGCTATCCGAGTGCTCGTCGCCTCTCCCACGGCTGCCGAAGAGATAGATGGCCAGGACTCACGGCCGAGCTGCATTTCTCGCTGCCGTCGCCCACCGGCGGAAGAAGCCGACGCCTTGACGCGGTGGCCGGAATCGTGACCAGCGAGATGCGGTTCGTCTCCGACAGCACCGAGCGCTATCGATCCGGCATCTTCTTCCTGGACAGAAGCGACGAGCTCAGCGAGCAAATCGGGCGCTTCGTCGAGAAAGGTCGGACTCCGACATTCCAGCCAACACCGGCGCGGCCCAGTGAACCGGCCGGTCAGGCTCCCGACGAGGTCCCTCGCTTGGTAAGCGCTTGACCGAATCAGAGCGGAACGGAGCTTGGTGGAGCCGATCGGGATCGAAGGATGCGGAAGCGAATCACCAAGCGTTCGTCAGCGAGGCCCTTGCTTCTATGAGAACCTCCATTGGAGGGGCCGATTGGATGCGCAGAGGCGAAGTGGTGCCATAAGGTCTCGCGTCGAGAAGGCCGCCCCCAGTCGGCTTGAGGAGTTCGGGTTCCATCCCCCCCCGGAGAGTCCCCTACCGGTAAGCTTCCAAGTTAGCTTGCACTGTCATGACTGAACGCAAGACGCTTCTGACCCTTTTCGCGCTCCACTTCGTTGCGGTGGCCGCGACTGCCTCCGAGTCCCCCAGCACACTGCGGGTCGACTACTACCACACCGGCACCGCCAGCGAAGAGATCCTGAGCCTCGACCGAGTGGTTGTCGAGCCCCTCCCATGGCCCGGCAATCCCCACCGGCCGCTCGACGACACCAACCTCGGCAAGTACTTCTTTGAGGTGCGCGACGCCCAGAGCGGTGAACCGCTCTACTCTCGCGGCTTCGCTTCGATCTACGGCGAGTGGGAGACCACCGGGGAGGCGCGGCGGATGCGCCGCACCTTCCACGAATCGCTGCGCTTCCCCATGCCGGCAGCTCCGGTGCGGGTGGTTCTCAAGAAGCGCGATCCTAAGAACGTCTTCCGCAAGATTTGGGACCTCGAAGTGGACCCGCGCGACATGTTCATCGATGACTCATCACGCTCCGACCCTGGTCTGATCGAGATCCACCGCTCGGGCGATCCGGAGACGAAGGTCGACTTGCTGCTGCTCGGTGACGGCTACACGGCAGCCGAATGCGGCAAGTTCGAGCGCGACGCCAAGCGCACGGCCGAGGTACTGTTCGCGGTCTCGCCGTTCTCGGACCGGCGTTCCGATTTCAACGTCTGGGGGCTATGCCCACCCTCCGCCGAATCGGGTGTTTCGCGCCCTTCGACCGGCGTCCACATGCGCTCGCCGGTGGGAGCAACCTACGACGCCTTCGGTTCGGAGCGCTACGTGCTGACCTTCGACAACCGCGCCTTCCGCGAGCATGCGGCGTGGGCACCCTACGAATTCGTGGAGATTCTCGTCAACAGCAAGATCTACGGCGGCGGGGGCATCTTCGGCCTTTACGGCACGGTGGCGATCGATAACGACTTCGCCAACTACATCTTCGTCCACGAGTTCGGCCACCATTTCGCCGGCCTCGCCGACGAGTACTACACCTCGGCGGTGGCCTACGAGATCCCTGAGGATCGGGTCGAGCCGTGGGAAGTCAACGCTACGGTGCTTTTGGATTCCGACGACCTCAAGTGGAGCGACCTGGCCAATGCCGGCGTCGAGGTTCCCTCGCCCTGGCCGAAGAAGGAGTTCGAGACCCATAGCCTGGAGATTCAGGAGCGGCGCCGACGGATCCGGGCCGAGAACCGCCCGGAGGCCGAGATGTCGGCTCTCTTTCGCGAGCAGCAGGCTTACGAGACGGAGCTTCTGGGCTCGGCGCCCCTGGCCGGCAAGGTCGGCGCCTTCGAAGGCGCGAACTACGCCGCCCGGGGCTCCTACCGGCCGCAGATCGACTGCGTCATGTTCTCGCGCAACGAGGTGCCGTTCTGCGCCGTCTGCCGTCGTGGCATAGAACAGGTCATCGACCTTTACACGGATCGCCCTTGACCGGCAGCTCGAGAAAGGGGGTAATGTGGCTGGATGGAGGAAGTCCAGATCCGCACATCGCGCAGGCTGGGCGTTTTCGCGCTGGCTGCCAG
The DNA here is from genome assembly GCA_945787635.1 of Thermoanaerobaculia bacterium. GTDB lineage: Bacteria > Acidobacteriota > Thermoanaerobaculia > Multivoradales > JAHEKO01 > CALZIK01. Next base: position 3,322 of record CALZIK010000160.1, read on the forward strand.
CGGGCTCGGCGTGGCCCTGGTGCTCGCGGTCGAGTTCATGCGGACACCTCTATTGATCGGCGCCGTCCTGGCGCTCATGTTCTCGGCCATCCTTCTGCTGGTCGACCGCCGGGTCAAGTTGGCGTTTTCGGACGCCGGTATCCGATACTCGAGCTGGGGTCCTTCGGTCGTCCCGTGGCACGAGTTCGCCGGCTACCGCTGGGTCAAGTGGCGGCACCAGCCGCAACTCCAGCTCCTGCCACGTCGACCCTCGGAGCTTGTTGCCGGCCTCTCGCCCTATGGCAAGTTCAACCACTTCTGCTACCGGCTCCTGCGGATGCCGCCGTTCAGCATTGCCGCTCTCCAACTCGAAATACACGATTCACGGCTCGCGGAGCTCGTGGCTCGGTACCTGCCCGAGCACCCTGCTGGCTGAAGCGCGGTCTCGATTTTCGTTCCTACCGGCAGCTCAACCGCCCCCAACGATCTCGACGGAGGCCCGCGCCAGAGTCTTGCCGTCGCCTTCGGCCAGGTAGCGGACTTCGTAGGCTCCGGGATCCGGCAGGGCGCGGAGTGCAAGCGGGCTGCCCTCCGAGGTGGAGGGCGCGTAGGCGGAGCTGGTGTAGTAGCGGCCTTCGGGCGCGGATTTCTCGACGAGCACGATGAGGTCGCCCTGGCTGGCGGGTCCGCTCCAGCGCACCTCGAACTCCTCGCCGGCGACCACCCGCGGCGGAGCCTCGATGCGAGCCTGCGAGGGCGTGATCTCGATCGACGCGCTGGCGAAGGTGCCGCCGTCGGCCCCGGCCATGTACCGGATCTCATAGTCGCCGGGCTCGGAGTAGGCCGTCAGGTGGAGCGGGCTGCCGGCGCCGGTCGGCTGCGTGAAGTCACTCTTGGTGTTGTAGGTGCCCTCGCCGGCCGAGGATTCAACCAGCACGATGCGGTCGCCCTCCCGGTTGGGGCCCGCCCAGGGGAGATCGAATTCGGCGCCAGCTTCGACCCGGGCCGGCGGCTCGAGGCTGATGACGGCCGGCGTCACGGTGATCGCGCGCCGGGCCAGGACCCGCGCACCCCGGGTGGCGACGTAGCGGACTTCATAGTTGCCCGGTTCCGAGAACACCCGAAGCTCGGCCGGGCTGCCGGCCGACGTCAGGGCCGAGTGGTCGCCCAGAAAGTAGCGTTCGTCCGACTCCGTCGACGGCACCAGAACGATGCGGTCGCCCTCGGCGTTCGGTCCCGTCCAAGACACCTCGAGCTCGGCGCCGACTTCGATGCTTGCGGGCACCTCCAGCGCGACCTCCGAGCCCCGCACCGTGATCTCGAGAGAGAGCAGGGTGCTGTTGCCGAGCCCGCTGACATAGCGCACCTCGTGCGGCCCGGAGGTCATCGGCCCAACCATGCGGGCCGGGCTGCCGTCGCCCGTCGGGGCGTGAATACCCAGAGTGCCCTCCGGAGCTCCGGTCGGGACGATCACGATCTTGTCCTCGGGGGCATTGGGGCCGCTCCACTCGACCTCGAAGGCCGAACTCGAAAAGACGTATTCCGGCGCCCGCAAACTGATGCTGGACCACTGTACCGCTCGGCCCAGCGCCGCCTTGAGCGAGGCCGCGTCGCGGGCGAGGGTGAATTCTCCGCCGGTGTTCTCGGCAAGGCAGCGCAGCTGGGCCTTTGCGGTTTCTTCCTTGACATCGAAGCCGATGACATAGGTCGTGAAGTCCGCGCCCGCCTCTTCGAGGGCACGCGCCACTTCGCAGGGATCCCGGTCACAGGTCTCGATGCCGTCGCTCACCAGGATCACGGTCGCCTTCTCTTCGGTATACCGCAGCTCCCGCGCCGCATGGATGACCGCATCGCTGAGCGGTGTCTTTCCCTTTGGATTGAGGCGATCGACCGCGGCGCGCACTTTGGCGGGGTCGACGGAATTGGGGGAAATCAGGCTCTCGATGTCGGTGCAGTCCGCCTCGCGGCGATGACCATAAGCGGTCAGCCCCAAGTGCACGGAGGGGTCCCAGTCGTCGAGCAACTCGTGGATGACCTCGCGCGCGATCTCGATCTTGTGCCGTCCGCCGATCTGGCCCCACATGCTGCCGGAGGCATCCAGGATGAGGACCACCCTTGCCGAGGGAGACTCGGCTGCTACTGCTGGGTAAGCGGCCACGCCTAACGCGAGCAATGTTGCGAGTGCGGTGATCTTTCTCTTTCCATGGCACATCGGCAAACCTCCGGTGGCGATCCGCTTGCTGTTCGAGTCCGGGCTACTCGCTGAGCGCCTGCAGCTTTCGGCGTACGTTGTCATCGTTTTCCACCTCGCCGAGATCTAGAACTCGGCGGTAGAAATCGCGCGCCCGGACGAGATTCTGCAGTCTGACGTAGAGATCTCCAAGGTGTTCGAGGGTCGTCGCGTCGTCGGGGAGCAGGCGCGCCGCCCACTCCAGACGCTGTTGGGCTTCGTCGTGGTCTCCGAGCTGGAAGTAGGCCCAGCCGAGAGAGTCGACATAGGCGCCGTTGTCTGGGTCGTGTGCGACGGAGCGACGGAGCATGTCGAGGGCCTCTTCTAGATTCTCCCCGCGTTCGGCCCACATGTAACCCAGGTAGTTCAGGGTCGGTGTGTGCTCCGGGTCGAGCGCAAGGAGACGGCGAAAAATCTCGATCGACCGCTCGCGGCGTCCCGCTCGCTCGCAGGCGGCGCCCAGAACGAAGAGCGCCTGGATCGACGACGGCTCCTGCTCGAGCGCGCGCTCGACCAGGCGGATTGCTTGCTCCCAGCGTTCTCCGCTCTGGTGGATCTCGGCGGCGAAGAGGAGGTCCGCCACAGTGCCGCTTGCAATCACCCCCTCGAGGAGTGCGAGCGCCTGCTCACTCCGGCCGTGGGCGAACAATATTTCGACCCGATCGGAAAAGAGCCTTCGGGAGCCAAGGGCGCGACCTCCCTCCTCGAGCCTGGCTAGCGCCTCATCGACTAGGCCGCGCTGCGCCAGAGCCTGGGCGTCGTAGGCGTAAGCCCGTTCGCGTAGCTGGACGGTGGGGGCGCCGAACAACTGCGGGGCGAGCTCCGCGATGCGGTCCCACTGCTCGGCCCTCTCCAGGATTGCGAGCCTTGAGAGCGCCGCCCGCGCCGCGGCCTCACCACCGGTCGAGGCCGCCCGTTCGACCATCCGCTCGGCCACTACCAGCGCCTCGTCGCCACGTTCCGAGTCGAGTAGGAGCCGGATCAGCTCCTGCCCCACTGGAAGGGCGAGTTCGTCCGTCGCCTCCTCCATCTTCTCGCCCAGGAGCGTGGCCGCCTCTTCGATTCTTCCGTCGCGCTCCAAGGCGCCAGCGAGACTCATGGCCGCCCGGAGGTCGAGTGGGCCGGAAGAACCACCTGCAAGCGCTCGGAGCCTGACGATCGCCTCCTTCGAGCGACCGCTTCGCTCGAGCAGACGGGAGTGCAGGAACATGTCTTGCTTAGACCTCTCAGTGTCGGCTTCAGCGGCCAGAAGCGTCTCGAGCTCTTCGATCGCCTCTCCGTAGCGAAGTTGGCCGGAGAGGATCGCGACTCGCAGGCGGCGCAGGTCCGGGCTCGGAGTCTCGGAGAGCAGGCCATCGACGATCTCAAGAGCCTCGTCGTTGACGCCGGCGAGATGCAGCTCTTGGGCCAGAGTCCTGCGCGTGGCGGGCTGGGGCTGCCGGGAAGGCGGAGCCTCCAACAGCACCTTGGCGGCATGTCGGTGGTCGCCACGTTCCGAGTAGAGCTCGGCAAGTTGCAGCCGCCGCGCCTCGGCGTCGGGCCAGCGGCCGATGAACTCCTCCAGGACCACCTCGACTTCATCGAGCCGCCCAGCCGAGAAAAGGGCGTCAAGCAGCATCGACTCGATCATCTCGTGGCCGGGCCGATGACTCTTGGCCTCGCGCAGGACCTCGACGGCTCGCTCCGGCTCCCCCTTCCAGAGGTAGATCTGGCCGAGGGGGGTCAGAACCTGTAAGTCTCCGGGGGTCTCTGCCCGCAGCGTCTCGTAGGCCTCCTGGGCGAGATCGAACGCGGCCACTTCGTGCTCACCCAAGCGCAGGTGGATCTGGGCAAACGCGCTCAAGATGGTGGGATCTCCTGGGGCCAGGTCTCGGGCCACCTTCGCCTCGGCGGCGGCTGCCTCGAGATAGCCCACTCGTTTCTCGTCACTGCGCGAGATCTTCGCCAAGTGTGATTGAAATTTGGCGAGCTCGATTCGGCCGTAGGCGTTGGACCCGTCCAACTCGATCATCTCGCGATAGGCCTCCTCGGCTTCTTCGAAGGAACCGGAATCCGCCAGATACTTGGCCTGGGTGAACCTGTCGGCAGCCTGGAGCTCGGGCGGCCAATATCGAGTCTGAGGGGCCGGCGTCTCTGCCCCGCTCGAGGGCGGTTTGCCTGGCTCACCAGTACCGGCCGTTCCCGAGCCGGGCGCCCGCTCGACCGCGGTGTTATCGAGGAGGCTGCGCCGGGAAAGCAGATTGGCCGCCTCGTCGAAGAGCTCCATCGCCGCCTGGATCTGAACGTCGCCGGTAGCGAGCACGCGATGAGCGGCTTCCACGCCGAAGGCGGCAGTGAAGATGTCGGAGTGGATCTGACGCCGCGTGAACTCGCGAGCGGCGTTATCCGTCATAGCCGCCTCGATCTTCTCGCCGACGATCTTCTGCTCGCCGAGCCAGGTGCTGAACTCGTCGAGGATCTCCTCGCCCGGTCGCCACGTTTGGCTGGTCACCGGCTGCCGGCCGTGATAATCCACTGCGAAGTTGAAGAACGCGTTGTTCGCGAACAACGGCTGCAGCCCCACGGGCCCGTCGGGGAACTCCACCAGGATGTCCGGCGTGATGCCGCCACCTCCATAGACGGTGCGTCCCAGGCCGGTGAGAAACTCCTTCCGGCCGGGCTCGTCGGCCGGATCGGCATCCTGATCGAAACGGTTGTAGTAGTCGTAGTAGGAGCTGTAATCCCTTTGAATCAGACGGCCCGAGGGCGTGTGGTACTTGGCGGTGGTGAGGGCGATTCCGGTTCCAAAGGACAGGTTATAAACCGTCTGCACCAACCCCTTGCCCCAGGTCGGCACCCCGACGATCAGCCCGACGTCGTGATCCTGGATGGCGCCGGCGAGAATCTCCGCCGCCGAGGCCGTGCCGTTGTTGACCAGCACCACCAGCGGCATCGCCAGCTCGGGATCCGGGTCGCCACCGTCGTCCAGATACACCTGCTGAAGGTCAGCCAACCGTCCCCGGGTTTCAACGATCTCGCTCTGCGCCGGAAGAAACTCATCCGCTACGAGAACCACCTGGTCCAGGAGCCCGCCGCCGTTGCTGCGCAGATCCAGGAGCAGTCTTTTCATGCCCTCGCGCCGCAGCTTCGCCAGAGCCTCTTGCATCTCTCCGGCGGTCGAGCGGGAAAAATCCGTCAGTCGAAGGTAGCCGACCTCCGGAGTCATCATGTAGGCGTAGCGCACCGTCTCCTGAGGAATCTCCGCGCGGGTAATGCTCAGCGCCAGAGACTCGTCGAGTCCTCCCCGAACAATCGTGATGCGGACCTCGGTTCCCTTCGGGCCCTTGAGCTTCCTGACCGCTTCATCGAGCGTCATCGTGTCCGTGGGCTCACCCTCGATGGTGTGGATGACGTCCCCCGAACGCAGTCCCAGCCGGGAAGCAGGCGTGCCCTCGATCGGAGAGATGACTGTCAGCTGCCCGGAGCGCTTGCTGACCAAAATGCCCAGGCCGTAGAAGCTACCCTGCTGCCTCTCCCGCATGTTGTCGTAGGACTCGGGAGTGAGGAAGCTGGTGTGGGGATCCAGAATCCGCATCATCCCCTGGATGGCGGCGTACGTCAGGTCGCGGTAGGACACCTCGACGCCGTAGCGCTCGTGCGCCACGTGAACCACCTCCAGGTATTCCTGAAGAACCTGTTGCTCCTCCAAACTCAGATCCTGAGCTCGGGCGGCTCTCGGGTCGCCGACCAAGCACACGGCGGCCAGGAGGAGGAGACCGCGCCGACTGTGTTGCACGGATCGAGCGTATCAGCCGCCGCTGACGCGGCGGCGGAACCGCAGCATCGTGCTATCGTTTCTTTTTTGAAACGCATACCCCACCTGCTCCTATGGCTCGCGGTCTCATGCGGCCCTGTGAGTGAGCCACCGGCTCTCGCAGCGTCAGCTACAGAGAACGAAGCCGGCGAGGACTCGCTCTACAAATACCTCGCGGTCTACACCGACGTGCTGGCCCTCGTGGATCGAGCCTATGTGGAGGAGGTCGATAGTCAAACGCTTATCGCCGCCTCACTCGAGGGAGCAACGGACGCTCTCGATCCCTTCTCTCTTTACATTCCGGCCGCGGAGGTCGACGCCTACCGGGCGGCTCTGTCGGTGGCGCAGGACCGCAGCGGCCTGGTGGTTCTCAAGGAGCGGGGCGTCGCCTACGTAGTTGCGGTGGAGGACGGCAGCCCGGCGGCGGACGCGGGTGTTCAAAGCGGCGTCATCATCGAGAAGCTACAGGCCCAACGCACTCGACAGATGCCGGTCTGGAGAATCCGCCAGCTCCTCGGGCAGCCGCCCGGGACACGCCTCGAACTTGATCTCGTCGCACCCAACGGCGGCAAGCGCAGCGCTCGCTTCAACCTGGTGAGTTTGGAGCCGCCGAGAGCCCGAATGAGCATGATCCGAGAGGTGCCGATCTTGAGGATTCCGGGCTTTTCGGCGAGGACGCCTTCGGACATTGACGAGCTCCTCGACTACGAAGAGGATAAGCTCGTCATCGACCTGCGAGGGGTGGCCGGAGGCGAGCCGGCAGCGGCCTATGCCGTCGCCGAACGTTTCGTGAGCGGCGAATTGGGCATTCTGGCGGGGCGACACGGCGCGCTCCAACGCTTCGAGAATCCAGTGCCGCCGATCTGGAACGGCAAGCTGGTCGTTCTGGTGGATCGCGGGACGCAGGGACCAGCCGAAGTCCTGGCCACAGTGCTCCGGCAGTCTGCCGGTGCGAGCCTGGTCGGTGACCAAACCTTTGGCCACGCCGGAAAGATTGAATCCGTCGGCCTCAGCTCGGGCGCCCTTCTCGAGGTAACCGGTGCTTTCTACACCGGGCCCGACCTCGAGCCCCTGGCGCACAGCCTCGAGCCGGACCTGAGAGTTCGACCCGAGTTTCCCTCTGCTGCCGACGACGATGAGGGGCAACCGGAACGACCGGAGCGGGACAAAGCTCTGGAACGGGCCGTGGACCTGATGCTCGAGAGATGACCGGAAGCCGGCAGTGGGTGATTCTCCTGCTCGCGGCCCTGCTCGTTCTCGTCGGCTACCTCGGCCGCCGTAAGGTCAGAGAAGAAACGGTAAGAGCGGTCGAGCAGTCGGCTACGGAAGCGTCGGCGGCCCTCGCGTGGAAGGCCGAGGCGGCCACGGCCGAGGACGAGGACGCAACCGCCGAGGTACAGGCGGACATCGAAGCCGCCGCCGCGAGCGCGGTCGATCAGGCCGGACCACAAGCGGCCCTCGCAGAGGACCTCTGCGTCCAAGACATCGTCAAGGATGCGACAGCTCGTCTCGAGGCGGATCCCGACTTCCCAGGACAGAGAACGGAAAGAGAGGCCCTCGAAGACGTGGATCTGGACGGAGAGCCTGAAGACCTGGTGAGCTTTCGCGAACTCTGCGGCGCCCGCAACTGCTCGTGGGCAATCTATGCGACTAACGGCGGTTGCTCCAGGTACGTTGGGATCCTCGAGGGCTCGGGCTGGACAGTCCTGCGCTCCTTTCGGCACGACCACAGGGACATCGCGACCACCTGGGTCTTGGGATGCGCCGGCGCTGAGCGCTACGAGGCCGTTCTGGAGTACGACGGGCTGCAGTACCTTGAGACGAGTAGCGAGTACATGAACGAGTGTCCACCGGGCGAGTCCTAGGGGGACGAGCAGCTTCTATAGCATTTGCGATTGTAGCGGCCGGGGCCGAGGTCCGGACGCGCCACGGTGGTGTCCCAGGACACCACCACGCGACATCGAACCGTGAAGGTCTCGTGCCATCATGCTAGACTCTATGGTCAATTCGATCGCGCTGTGGCGCAGTGGGTAACTGCGCCAATCCGGATTTGGCCCGACGCTGCGGGCTCGGGCCCGAAAGGGGGAACCGACAATGCGAAGAGTCGCGCGGATCACTTTGCGGCTGGTGGCGCTTGTGACCATCGGTTTCGGCGTCTCGGGCTGCTTTATCCAGGCGCTGCTCGGGCACGTGCGGGGCGGCGACGGAGAAGAGCTGATCGTCAGCCTGCAGGGATCGGCGGTGACCGCCACCTGCGTCAACAATGAAGTCGACGGCGTCGTCTTTTTGGAGTGCACTTACGTCATCGACGATGGCGGTCCCGGACTCGAGATCACCTCGAGCTCGCGACTCATCAGCGAGTTCGGCCTGCTGGGTGTGTTCATCGATCCGCTGGTGGTCCAGGTTCCGGCCGCGGCCAGCGGATTCAGCGGCACGTTTTCGGGGGGCGTGATGGGCAACCTGGTCATCACGCCGGGGCTCGGATCGGTTCCCGTCGACAGCAACACGGACCTCGTCGCCGAGGCCGGCACCCAGCTGGTGGTGGTGGATTTCCCGGACCCGCCGCCGGCGCCGGGCGCCTACGGCTTTCTGCTCGACTTCGTGATGCCGCCCGGCGGCGGTGCCGTACCGTTCAAGGCGATCTTCACCGGGAAGGTCGAGGCGGGGGGCCAGGTCTACTACCCGCCGATGCTTCCCTGCGCCGCCGATTTTTCGCAGGTGCCGACCATCACCATTCCGGTGTCCGATGTCCTGGTCTCGCTCGATCTTCCTCCCGTGGCGGGGTGTGACGGGACCGTCTATCGCTTTGGCTCCGCCGTTGCGACACCGACCCTGAGCGGCTGGTGGATGCTGGCGCTGGTCCTGTGCCTCGGCGCAGGAGCCCTGGCCCGGCTCGGCCGCGGTGGCCGATCGAGCGCTCCCGCACTCGAGTAGGCGGCGGAGAAGGTCCCCGCCCCGATCCCGCAGCCTTGCCGCGGGTCCGTGGACGCCTTCTTCTACTCCCGCAGCAGCTCGCGGGCGATGATCAGGTGCTGGACCTCGGTGGCGCCTTCGTAGATGCGCAGGGCGCGGACCGAGCGGTAGAGGTGGTCGACCTGCTGAATCCTTGAAGCCGACCATCCTCGACAGCGCCGCCTCTCGCTTCGACGACGCTAACTTGACAGTACCGCGAGGCCCACCAGCCGCTACTCGCCGGCCGGGATCACGCCCTCCGCGGTGAGCGTGATCACGAAACCATTCCGACCCTCGTAGGAGTAGGGGTTCTCAGCGTCGTTGTACTCGTGTGTCGACTTGGCCAGTCGAAAACCGGTGTTCGAATTCGCCGCCCAGTACGCCGTGTTGTTGGCGACCGACTGGTTGCCGTGCGAGTCGAAAACCTTGTCGAGCTGAATCTTGGCCAACCCGCTGGCGAGCATAGCTTGCGCGCTCTCCTCGTTGTTCTCCCAGGTGATCTCGTCCTCGGCCCCAGCGGCGCGTGGCCGATCGCTAGCTATCTCTCTGGACGAGAAGTGTGCACCTGCGCCAGTTGGTCAGGAACATGAATCTCAATGTCGTCCGGCTGGACCCTACCCGCCTTTTTCTTGACCGCGCTCATAACTTCTCCAAGTGGATAAGTCACTGTAGCCAATCGAGGCAGGTCGGGCGTGAGCGAGACGCTGCCGACCATGGAACGACTCATTCTACAGCCCGCAAAGAAACCCTTGCGACGGTACAGTCAAGTTGAGGCGGTCGGTGGCAGAGTCACCCGATGAGCACGACTTCACCGAGCTACCGCGGATACCGATTCCCAGCCGAGATCATCAGCCATTCCGTGGGGCTCTATTACCGCCTTTGCCTTTTCGTTGACAACCCCCCGGTGCCGTCCACACTCACCGATACGAGCGAAAGTTGTCCAGCAGAAGGCTCCCCGAGCCGGTTGTAACGCTGCCGGAGACGGCACCCCAGCGAACGTAGTCGAGCTGCATCCCGTCGTTGTCGAGACCGCTGAGGCCGAAGATCGCGGGAACATCAACGCCGATCAGCAAATGCCCGGTCCCTGCATCAGCATGCCAGTCCACCGAAAGCTCGACGGATCCGCCAGGCAAGAGTTGATGTTCGCCCCAGGTAGTTTCGACATAGCTCCCATCGTTCAGTCGGATGGCCAGCACAAGGAGATTCTCAGGGAGGGTCGGACTGCGCTGGATGCTGACGCGAAACAGCAGCGTTCCGTCCACAGCATGCCCGGTCAGATGATCGACCAGATCGTCCGGCGCCAGTGAGAGGTTGTGCGCGTCGAGATCGAAAGCGGCACGGTAGGACGTCAGCGACGCAGGCGAGTTGTCCTGCACGAAGGCCCACGGACCAGTGAGCGACTCGAAGATCAGAGTGTTCAGCGACGCTCCGTTAGCTACGCTGAACCCGTTGGCAAGAATGACCCTGGATCCCGCCTTGAAGGTGGCGCCGGGACTGATGACCTGCACGCCTTGCGCAGAGAGGGTCGTACAGCCGGTGAATTCTCCACTAATCGAGGCAGGTGGTGGCTCAATAGTCAGTGTCGCCGGGGTGCACGCTCCCAGAGTCACCTCCAGCCCGTAGGAACCGGAGTGGGCGGCCACAGCATTCACCTCGACCGTCCCGGCAACAAGGCTCATCGGAAGTAGCAGTCCTGCTAGTCCGAGAAAGGCAATCAGAACGCAGCAACGGGTCTCGCGAAGACTGTCGCACCCTGCCCCACCGACGAACAGCCGAGTCATCCAGCTCGTCTCCGACATTACACTGCTCCTCCACCGATCATGGAATCGTCTCCGACCACATCGAGGTGTCGCCCGACTCGAAGTCGTCAACGAGCAGCACCGATGGGTTGTCGTTGGGATCGAGCGGATCCGTTCCGTGAGCAACCTCTTGCCCGTCCAGCCACCCATCCGAATCGGAATCGCGGGTCATCGGATCGGTTCCGTGCGCCAGCTCCTCGGCGTTTGTCAGGCCATCGACATCTGGATCAGCAGTGTCGTCCTTCACTCCGAGTTGCGTACCCCAACGTTGCTCCCACCAGTCGGGCAACGAATCATTGTCAGCGTCAAGAGCGGAAGTGACAACAATCGATACGGTCGCCGAGCCCTGCAGGCTTCCCGAATCCGTAACGGTCAGAGTGAGATCATGGCTCCCGACAGGCAGATCGTGCACGGAGAGACGGTCACCGGTGCCGAGGAGACCGGCCAGATCCGAGCTCCAGACGTAGTCCTGCACCGCCAGATCGTCTCCGTCTTGATCGATCGCCATGCCTGCCATCGCCACCTCGATACCAGTCTCGAAGCTGGCCCCCTCGACAGGCGAGAGAATCTCCACCTCGGGTGGGTGCGGCGCGATGCGGAAGGAAGCGTCGGAATCATCGCTCGAGCTCCACCTGCCGTCCGAGGCGATAATCCGCAGATCACACGTGTTACCGCCCGGAAGGTCGGCCGTATCGAGTGACAACGATGTCCCAGTCACCTCCAACCCGGAAGGTGTCCAGCCGCCGCTCCCCTCGCATTGGGCCATCAACATGAATGTCAGCGGGTCGCTATCCGGGTCGCTCGCAGACCACTGGACGGAAAAGGTGCTGCTCAGGTTCTCGCCGCCGTTCGGTGACAGCAGCGTGACCACTGGAGGAGCGCCGCTGCGAGCGATCGAGTCGATAACGGTCATTCCGTTCATCAAGACGACCTCGGCCACAGCCGGGCCCGCCGGCAGGGTCACTCCCTTACCACCGAAGCGAATGCCGAGATCGGGGTCCGTATCTCGGAAGGCGACGTTGAACGACACCTGATCGAGAACGGCACCAGATCCGTCCCGGGTCGCCACAGCCCACGCTCCCGACGGGTCGGAAATGCTCGGCGTGTCGACGATGTCATAAAGGCCTTCGATCTTGCCGGTCTCGTCCTCCCACAGAGTCACCGGCACAGCCAGAGCCGCGACGGGCGCCGCGCTCGAGACCGACCCGGAACCGCCCGTTGGCACAGCAAGCCGGTTGAACAGACTGCTTCGCATCCCGGGACTGATCCACTTTGGGGGCAAGCATTCAGTGGCCATGAAGTTGAAGAAATTGCAGATGTGATCCGTCTCACCCGGCACGTACTCGGGGCACCAGCCGTCATCAGGATTATCCGGGTAGTTGCTGTGGATAAGCCCGGACTTGCCGCGAAAGACATCCCACCCCGACTCGACCAGAATCCCGTACGGGAGGTCGGTGACGTTCCAGCCCGGATTGTCGGGGCGATGCTCGTCCGCTGCTCCGGTTAAACCGTGAGCAACCGCATGGCTCAGGACAAACGTGCTCTCGCCGAGGCCGCCAAGCGTGCCGTGGTCCCCACACGGAGATAAGTGCTCCCAGATGAGCACGTTGCTCCCCCAGCCGGCATCAAAGTCCCACAAGTCGAGAATGAAGTTGACGACACCCACCATGACATCGACAGTTCCGTACTTGTTGGCGGCCCACATCTTTCCCAACGCGCCGCTGGTATCGGTCAGCGAAGGCAGAGCCGACATCCTGTAGATCATGACCCGATGAGTCGGGTACATCGCGCGTAGCAGCGGGAGTTGCTTCTTGAAGGTCGTCTTGAGCGTGCTCTGAGACACGCCCACGCCGACTGCACCGATCTTCAAGATCTTTTGGGCGCTTGCGGTGTAGGAGAGGCTTCTCTCCTGCGTCACCGGCAAACCGAGATCGGGATCGACATAGTGCAGTTGAACCTTCACTTCTCCCACGCCCGCGGCCGGGACCGGGAGGTTCACAATGTTGACGCTGTCCTCGCCTTTGTGCCTTTCAGGCCAGCTGTATGAGACAGGCACGTGCAGTCCACTCGCGGCGAACGTCTCGCCGGCCATCGACCCGGTGACCGAGACCCCAGAGATACCCGCACTGCCGTCATTGCCCAGAAAGACGCGGAGCACAACCGGTTTCCCAGCCACAAGGTTGGTGGTTGCAAGCCCCTGCACCAGTTCGACCTTGTCGATGAAGACCGAACCGCAGCTGCCGGACGCCAGAAACGGCTGGTGGTCGACAGTACCGGAGATGTAGGCCCCAGACCCTGGGAACGGTCCCGTCGCATCACCCCAGTAGTTGGCCGCGGCATCTAGGGTTCCAGACGCCTGGCTCTGGAGGCCGGTGCCTCCTGGGAAGGGAACGCAGAAGGAATTGCCGGCGACGGTAAAGTCGGCTGCATTCCCGTAGACAACGAGGCCGGTTACGTCGGTTCCACGAATGATGTTGTCTCGTATCGATCCTCTAGGTCCCACCGAGGCCACGACGACCGCACCGATTTGAGGAATGGTCCAGAAAAAGTCGTTGCCCGCAACATCAAACTGGCCTTCCTGAGCAGCAAATCTAGTGTTCTGGAGAGTGTTTCCGGCAACGTCACAGCTCGAGGAACTGCCGATTTTTAGGACTACATCGTCTCCCCAGCTCTCGAACGTGTTCCTCTGAAGTTCGCACCCGCATCCACCGGCGGCGCAATCGACCTCCAGTAGATCTGTTCGAACACCGGGGTCGGTAGCGCGCCGATCGCGAAACTCATTGCCCTTGATCTCGATCACACTGGCGCGTAGGGCGCGACCGATAACTGGCACTCCTTGCCCCAGGAACGTCGAATCGAAGATGCGAACACTACTCTCATCAAAGTAGAAGTTCGGCCCCTGCCGCTCGAGCATGGAGTGGTCAATCGTGACTTCGGAATCTGTCAGCGGACCACCAAACGCTTGATAGGAACGGCTCTGAAGATAGCCCTCGATGGCCGACTCGGTGATGGTGAGAGAACTCCCGTAGACGTCAACATTGCCCTTGAACGTCGCATTCTGGATGACAATATGACCGTAGTAGGCGACGGTGTTTCCCTGCGGTGCGATCGTCGACTCAGAGAAAGTGAGTGTCGGCCAGCACGGGCCGGATACCGTGCCGCCGGTGAAACACTCCGGCTCCGACATAACCGTCACCGAACGGACGTCCGGATCACGAAAGCCTCCCGATTCGATCACCGTGTCGAAGTAATAGGTCCCGTCATAGATTCCAGTCGCCGCGGAGGTGGCTGCGATCGATGGTTCCTCATACACACTTGGGAAGGTCCCACACACAGGCCGCAACTCAAATGTGTATATCGGACCGCGCCACCCCGTGATCACCGTTCGCCGACGCCACGGAAAGGGACCGTCAAACGGGATGGTCCAGCGGTAGTCCCAAACACCGGGGTTGCTGTCGTGGCTCTCGTAGACGTTCCAGCCAACGAGCAAGTCACTGCCAGGACAGTCATAGGTGGGCGGCGCAGATCCTCCGACTTCCAGGTCCACCGCGTCGTTGAGAGAGGCAAGTGCACGGATCACCTGCGCGTCTGCCGATCCGGAGACAGCGATGAGCGACACGAGCATCACCGCACCTGCCAAGACCGCTACCCGCCAATCCAAAACCTGGCCGAGCGAACGCGTCGGGTATTCGCCAGGGCGTGACGTCACGGCATGTCAATCTCGGCTTCGAAGCTGCCGTCTGGCTCAACCATAACGCCCTTCTGGAGAACGATGCTCTGCGGCACCGGGTTTACCCGGCTGAGTCGTTATCGGGGCAATCTCATGGCTAACAAGAAAGAGAGGCGCTGAGAACGTCTGCCCAGCCGGCATCGAGCCCACCCCGCCGGGTGGGATCGTCCGACCTGTGCGCTACCGTTGACCAGGGCAACGACGCCCTGAGCACTATCAACTCATAGTCTGTCGAGGCGTAGCTGCACGATTCACTCCGGCACGAGTCGGGCCGCTTTCGCGACTTCTTCCCAACGCGACCTGGGCAAGGCCGCCTACTTGTGCGGGCAGCCACGTCGGTGACGTCGTCCCGAGCCGGTGCGGCGTGGGGGCGAGGCGCACTCGCAAGCCATTCTGCGCTTTCGGCGAGTCGTGCGGTTCTCGAGCCTGCCGAACGGCGAGGTTGCGGCGCGTAATGTCCTTCGCACGGTGCTTTGCTGGGCCTCGCCCACGAACGGACCAGTCCAACTCTGGCAGAGCGGTGCTCGGTTCTCGCCCGCCTAGCCCAAAGGGGCTGCTATGACCATCCGACAGCCAATCATCAGGGTTCTCGCGGTCACCTTCCTCGTCCTCGGCCTTGTCCTCGGCGGCTACAGTTCGGCGGCGGCCCAGCTCGACGTCACCTTCGGCGGCAGCATCTGGTTCGGCGAGAAGATAAGGATCAAGCGGCTCGGGGAGACGGGATCCTCGAGATGTGCTGCCAGCCACTCGGCTTCGACGAGCGTTGCGTTCATCTTGTGCTCCGCAAGGGTTAGCGTCGGCGCTCCATTCCTGTCCCCGGATTGCCCTTCAGGCCTCGCGGATCGAGCGGCGGATCCACGGCTCGAGGTGCTCGAAATCGCAGCTTCCCGCTTCGAGTCGGTCGATCAGGAACGCGTGGGCCTCGTCGGCCTCGACCTCGAATCGCCAACTGTTGAGCCGCAAGAACACATCCGTCGCGAAAAACGCGACCCGCTTGTTGCCGTCGAGAAATGGATGGTTGATGATGAGCGACTCGAACAGCGCAGTCGCCATTGCCGGCAGGTCTTCGTAGTACCCGGTCCGGGGTCTGAAGAGCGCGCTCTCGAGTAATCCAAGATCGCGCAGGCCCTCGGTTCCTCCGAAAACGGCCAACAGGCGCGCATGAATCGCCAACGCCTCGTCGACCGACAGGTAGGCAACCGTCATTGCGCAAGGCGGCGGCCGAGCTCGCGATTGGTCTCGATAGAGGCCTCGAGATGCTCGAGCACGAGCGGACGCACCCGGCGACGCCGGACGTAGTCGCGGATGGCCTCCGTGAGCAGACCCGAGATGCTCTGATGCGACTCCTCGGCCAACTCCTTCAGGTCCTCCCAGACCCCTTCTTCGACCTTCGAACTGACCTTGATCGCAGCCATGGAGAAAAAATACCTGACACATCAAGATTCGTCAAGCTAAAGCCGAGCCTGAAGCCGCACTTGGGAGCCTGGAACACGTGCGCGTGCCGACGGGTTCAGGCGGCTATCAGTGGACCTCGAGATCTCCCCCCCAGCTGTCTACCCGAATTCAGACGGCTGTACCCGTCTTCAGAGCGCGCGAGAGTCCGCCGCGTGCCGTTCCGAGGCCATTCCACGGCTCAAGACTCCGCGGCCAGGAAAAGCGAATTCCTAGCCTGCCACTCTTGCCGCGTTTTCATGCCCGAGCGCCGGATGACCGGCAGTGACCGGGTTCCTCCGCGGGAGGGGAGTCTTCGGCATGCGGAGGCCTCCATGGCTTCGCGCCGGTGGCACCCAGGGTCTCGCGGACCTTGTTCAGTAGCTGGTCGAGTGAAAAGGGCTTGCGCAGAAAGGGTGTGCCTTCGTGCAGTACGCCGTGATGGACGATCGCGCGATCGGTGTGGCCGGACATGAAAAGCACCTTGAGATCCAATTTCATGGCGGCGAGCTGTTCGTATACCTCGCGACCGTTCATTCGAGGCATGATGATGTCCGTGACCAAAAGGTCGATACCGCCCCCTGAGTCGCCGAAGATTCGGATCGCCTCCTCTCCTCCGTCCGCCACGAGCACCGAGTAGCCGCCAAGCTGCAAGGTTCTCTTGGCCAGTTCCCTGACCACTGGCTCATCTTCGACGAGCAGGACCGTCCTGGTCTCGCCGCGGGCCGGCGGACGGCTCTCTAGCTCTCGAGCCGCCAAGGGTGCCTCATCGAGCTCGGGAAAGTAGATCCGAAAGGTCGTTCCCTCTCCCTCTGCACTGTCGACGCTGATGTGGCCGCCGCTCTGCTTGACGATTCCGTAGACGGTAGAGAGCCCGAGACCTGTTCCATTGCCCTGTTCCTTGGTCGTGAAGAAGGGTTCGAAGATTCTCTCGAGCAGAGCCTTCTTGATTCCACAACCGGTGTCGCGGACACTCAGAGTGACATAAGCGCCCGGCTGGAGCTCGGGAATCTTGGAGCATTGGTGCTCGTCGATATCGGCATGACCGGTCTCGATCACGAGCTTTCCTCCAGTCGGCATGGCATCGCGCGAGTTGACGGCCAGGTTCCAGAGGATCTGTTGCAGTTGTCCGGGATCGACCTTGATGCTGCCGATGCTCGCGTCGGGCCGAGCTTCGATCTCGACGTCTTCTCCCACTAGCCTACGCAGGAGCTTGGCCGAGTCTTCAACGGTACTGTTGAGGTCCAGCACCTTGGTCTCCAGGATCTGCTTGCGACTGAACGCAAGGAGCTGCTGGGTGAGGGCCGCCCCTCTTTCTCCAGCCGTCTTGACCTCCCGGATCATGCTACAGAGTCGGTCTTTCGGATCAAGACTTCGCAAGATCAGCTCGGAGAACCCGATGATGGCCGTAAGCAAGTTGTTGAAGTCGTGGGCCACCCCACCGGCGAGCAGGCCTACGGCCTCCAGCTTGTGAGCTTGCCTCAGTGCTTCCTTGTTCTCCCGCAACGATTCCTCTACTGCGCGCCGCTGTTCGATCTCCGACTTCAGGTCTTCGACCTTGGTTTGGAGCTGTCGATGAGTGTCCTGCAGCACCTTTTCCTGGAGTTCGATCTGCGTCACCATCTCGTTGAACGAGTCGGTAACCAACCCCACTTCGTCGTTGCCTTGCGTTGCGACTCGGATCGAGTAGTCATTGCTTTTCGAAATGAGCTGCGCCGCATCGGCGAGTCGGAGAAGAGGCTTCGAAAGGGCTCCTTGGATTGGTAGAGATATGACCAACCCCGCAAGCACTGCGATCACGAACACGCCCAAGATCGAACGGCCCATCTCGAGCAGGTGTGTTCGCAGCTCTTCCATGGAGGATTCGATCTGCAGGTGTCCCACCACCTGTCCGTCCAGAAGAACCTCTTCAAGCAGAATCAGATGACCGTGTTCGGTTCGGATCCGGGGACCGGTGGTATCGAGGAGAAGGCCGTCGCTGGTGGCTCCCGGTCGTTGATAGGTCGCAAACCGCCGCGCCTCGGCGTTGAACAAGTCAGCTCGAATCAATTGAGGCTCGGCACTCAGGGCAGCGAGGATTCCCTCGGCTGCCCCGGGATCGTCGAAGACGAGAGGGGCGGCCGAATTGGCGGAGATGACTTTCGCCAGTGTCGCGATCTCGTGCGTGGTGCGTTTCTTGAACGCGCGCGCGTCTTGATAAGCGAAAGCGATGGAAGCCAGCAGGAGCGCAACGCTGCCGGTGACTGTGGTCAGGAGAACGAGCTTCCAGGTGATCGAGAGATCGCAAAAGTGGCAGCGTGAAGTGGTCATTATCCGGGTGCCTCGTCAATCCGGTCGGCCAGGCGCAACAAGTCGGAGCTGATTCGCAAGCCTGCCTTCCGTGCAGCGTCGAGATTGATCTCGAAACGGACTTTATTGTTGGCTATTTTGAGGCGGACGATTCCGCCCGCACGGATGAACGCGAGCGATTCACTCACCGTGAGAATCGGACGCTCGTCCACCGCGCGCAGCACTGCCTCGAGGTCTCGGGAAGGCATCTTGCCAACGAATAGGATCTGGCACTGGAAGCGTCCTTCAGAGTCTTTCACGCGATGAACGGCAAGTGCTCTTCCTTGGGCTGTCTTACCGTCGATGACCCGGTCGATGATCTCGCCAAAGGGGTCCTTGCCGACGATCCCGACCCGGAGATCCGCGTCGGAGCCTCGGAATGCCTCCCTCGGCCACTCGACGAACTTTGCGAAGTTGTAGATGAAGGCGGCTTTGACTTCGTACTCGGGCAGGTCGGGCAACGGGCTGTCGCCGAGTGTCGGCGAATGGCCGAGCACGAAACCGGCCAGTGCCAGCCAGGCAATGCCACAGCCTCTTGTGAGTCTCCCGATTTTGCGCGCAGAGCGCCTTGCACTTCGCCGTTCCGAGGATGGCTGCATGCTGAGCATTGTCGCTGCCGGTCGACCTCTCGGGTCAGAATGCGAAGGTCGCTCGAATCCTCCAGCTGCGACCGTCCTGCTCGATTGCATCTTGCAGATGCTCTTCGGAGCCCGGGTCGGAGAACCTCTTGTCAAAGAGATTGTAGGCAGTAGCTGAGAGCCTTAGCCGCTCCCCCAAAAGCCGACCGCTCACCGTCAGATTCGTTGTCATCGAGGCGTCGACCACGCCGCCGGAAATCGTGCGGCGATCGCTCAGGTAGCGAGTTTCGACCGCCGCCGACAGACGATCATCCAGGAAAGGCCGCAACAAACGCGCCTTGGCCAGGTGTTGGGGCGAGTTGGAGAGTTGGGCTTGCGTGGCCTGATCCTTGGTATCCGCGTAGGCGTAGCTGAAGGTCCCTCGGAGGCCGCCCTTCCAATGGCCTTGGATCTCCAGCTCGGCACCGTGCGCTTCCGCGCTCTCGAGGTTCGCGAAGATCAGCAGCCCGTCCGCGGCGTCGGTGGTCAAGCCGATCAGGCCATCGAGATGGTATTCAAAGAGTGAGATCAGACCTCGCCATCGGCTGCCCAGTTCCTGTTCCAGAGCCACCTCGACGGTTTCGATCTCCTCACTGTCGAGCCCGTGGCTGGCTTTGGTGGAGCTCCCACCGTCTTGGTAGAAGAGCTCGTAGGCGGATGCGGCGCGAAATGCCGCTCCGTAGAGCAGCTTGACGGTAGTGGAATCGCGCGGGCCGTAGACCAACGCTACTCGCGGGCTGAATCTTCCTTCGGCGCCGTTCTGAACATGGTCGAATCGCAGACCGGTCTGGAGGTGCAGATTCTCGCGAATCGAGAGATCGTGTTGGAGAAAGGAGCCCCAGTTGTCGGAGCTCCTCGAGTCGTCAAGGTAGACCTCCTCGTCGAAGTTCTTCTGATCTTGGTGGGTGTTCCGCCGGAACTCTCCTCCCAAAACGAGAGCCTGCCGGTGCGAGATTCTGCTCGTCCATTGAAGCTCGGTTCCCCACCAAGTTCCACGCGCCCGGTCCTTGTTCACCAGCAGGTAGGGCTCGTCCTCTTCGCCATAGTCGTAGAGATAGTCGCCGTCGTACTCGTACTCGTTGTAGATCAGTCGGGTTGTGAGGTTCGAGCGCTGGCCGACATCATGGTCGTGCGTCAGCGCCAAGAACCGGGTATCGTCCCAGGTACGGTTTCGCGGGTCGTCGAATACCACGTCCCAGGAACCTGTCGGGATGCCCTTCTCTCGAGTTCGGGCCGCGGCCTCCAGAGTGAAATCCTCATAGCTCAGCTTGGTGAAGAAGCCGCTCGAGCTCTCGTCGTCGGTGTTGGAGGTCAGGCCACCGCTGGTCTCTGGATCCTCAAATTCTTGGAAAAACAGAGTCCGGCCGTCGGTGGCGTTCGAAGACGCGGAGACCAGAACCTCCAGGCCGTTGGTCAGGCCTCTGCCGTAATCGAGGCGAACGCCTCGGCCACCAAAGCTCGCTGACTCGGCGGTCAGACGAGCGCCGTCCAGATCCGAGCCTTTTTTAGTTACGACGTTGATGACGCCGAAGAAGGCGTTGGATCCATAGCTCGAGGAGCTGGGGCCGCGGACGATCTCAACTCGCTCGACCAGCTCGATATCGATGTCGCCATCATTTCCGATGGCGGCCGCGTCGTAGACGCTGTCGTTCATACGATGACCGTCGACGAGGAGTAAGAGCCGGGTGCCGTAGTCCCCCGGGCGTCCGAAGCCTCGGACGCCCGAATACTGGTAGTTGTGGTCGTCGGTAGTGAACATGCCACGGGCGCTGGCAAGGACGTCTGCCAGGTTGCGGTAGCCGAACCGTTCGATCTGTTCCGCGGTGACGATCGTCACCGAGGCCGGAGCGTCCGAGGGGCTCTGGTGGTACCGAGAAGCCGCGTAGACGATCTCGATGCCCATCAGCTCCTCGAGAGTGAGTCCGGTCACATCTAGCTCGCTGCCGGAATCTTCCCCCAGAGTGGAAGACCACACCGGTACGGGTGCGGCGAGAAGAGCCAGAGTCAACAGCACCGCAGTCGTGGCCGACAGCTGTGTGTGCGCGAGAAGGTCGGCTTGGTTTCTCATGTTGCTGTGCTCCTAGAAGCTGAATACTCCTTCTCAGGGGTTCGCACGGACCTTCTCCCAAGGGCATGATGCGCGTCGATGAGTCCGGCCGGTAGAGGCAATCCGCCCGGTACTTTGTAGGACAATCACCGACCGCCACCCGTTCTTTCGGAGAAGGTGCGCCTCCGGAAATGTTCGAACTCGTCGCCGAATCCGCCTGAATCTCGTGGCGGCCAGTTCCCACACTTGGGAGCCTGGAACACGTGCGCGTGCTGACGGGTTCAAGCGGCTATCAGTGGACCTCGAGATCTCCCCCCCAGCTGTCTACCCGAATTCAGAGCCGCCAATCGGGACTGCTTGCGTCGGATTGCGAGGTCGTCTATCGTGCGATCAGTCCTCGGTGTGAAAGCCGGTTTTCAGGTCGGAGCAACTCCGCCTCCAGAGCGGCGGCGAGGTTCAGCTGCCGAGTCACGAGCTTTTGGAGGAGAACGCCATGCAGAAGGTCTTGGGTGTCCTGTTGAGTCTGGCCCTTTTGGGATCGGCGCCGCCGGTCCGAGCCGAGCTGTGCGCCATCGACGCCGTGCCGGCGGCGACGCTGCTCCTGCCGTACTTTTCCGTCGACCTTTCCAAGCTCACCAAGCCCAAGCGCACGGAGACGACAACGATCATCGTGCAGAACATCGACTCCGATCCCAGGATCGCGCGGGTGACCCTGTGGTCCGACCTGAGCGTTCCCACCGTCGCGTTCGACCTCTATATCGCCGGCTTCGGCACCCGGGAGGTCGCTCTGCACGACCTCTTTCGTGGCAGGTTCCCCGACAGCTCGGCTTTCCTCGATCCGGGCTGCGCTCCGTGGGGCCTTGTCGACAAGAGCGACCTCCAGAACGCCCATCGTGGCGGGCCGGTCGCTGGCTTCGGTGATCGTTGCTCCAGCACCCGAGGCGACGCCAAGTTCGCGCGCGGCTACGTCACCATCGACAACATCAACACCGACAGTCAATGCAGCAGTCTCTTTCCCAGCGACTCGGGTTATTTCGCGAGTGGGGGCACCGGGATCGCCAGCAACGAGAACTACCTCTTCGGCTGGGTGAACAACGACAACCGGAAGGTCAAGTACGGCGAGATCGAGCCCCTGGTGCATATCGAGGCTGGAAGCTCCGGCAGCGGCTACACGTTTTACGGCCGCTATGTTGGCTACAGCGGAGCCGATGGACGCGAGCCCCTGGGCACCACCTGGACGTTCTCGTACGCAGTCAGCGGCGGCGCCCGGACCTATCTCGAGGTCTGGCGCGACTCCGGCACCGTGCAGGGGCCCTTCGACTGCGGGCAGCTGGGCGTAGAGGGCTGGTATCCGCTCGACGAGACACAGGTCGTCGCCTTCGACGCGGAGGGGAACTTCACCGTGAAGTGCGAGAACAACCCCTCGGACTCGGTGTTCTGTTTCCCGGCCGAGGCGGGCTCGTACCGTTTCGACACCGGAAGGCTGGCCGTTCCGTATGGCCGAGGCTGGACCTTTCTCAACCTCAACACGGGGCAAGGCGCGCATCAGTCCTACGTCTCCGTGCGCCAGACATTGGGCTCCGGCAAGCGCCGGGGGCGCAGCCAGGCCGTCAACCCGAACAGTGCCTGCGGGCAAGCGCCGCCGAGCTCCGGCGTTCCGATCCCCTAGGCGAGTATCGCTGCCCGGACCGATGAGCCGCGGTCGCCAAGCTTGCATCCCGGCTCACTCGATCCGGCTATCGCGCCGGCCGACAGAAACGTCAGGAGGCAGAGCACGAGAAGCACACCCGTGGTGACCTTGAGCGTCGGACTTCACGGTGCCGGAAAATACGAGATCGGCGGCTTTCCGGGTAGCGCTCAAAGGCGGAGAATCACTGCCCTCCAACGGATTAGCGGTTCAGGGCATCCCTTCATCTATCAGGGTGGGCCGCAGCTCCGCGCCACAGCGCGAGCAGCGCCTCGTTTAGAGGTGGTCCGGTGAACTGGATCTCGTGGCCGGCACCCCTGACCACCGTCCGAGACGCGCCGATGCGCTCAGCCAGATCGTCGCATATCGCGTCGAACCCGTCGCTGTGTCCACCCGATACGACGAGCTTCGGGAAGCGCGCCGCCGCCAGTCGAGCAAGGGGCAGCTCGCTGTGCCAGATCGGCCGCCCCCGGCGGAGCACGGGCACCAGCGGTACAGCGGCAGCAATCACCTCTGAAGGTATTTCGTCGGGATCACTTCCTACCGCCTTCAAGAAGCGGATCAGCCAGTCCTCATCGGGGCGATCCTCGTCCCAGAGGCGGCGAACTCCGTCCACGAGGGCGCGCGCGGATTTATGGTGCTGGCCTAGCGCGAACGCAGCTGGCTCGAGCAACGCCAGGGATAGCGTCGCATCGGGGCGGCGGGCAGCCGCAAACAGGGCGCCGAGGCCCCCGTAGGAATGACCCACGAGGTGCGCGCCATCGGACATGAGCGCGGCGATGTCCTCGGCATCGCGCAGAAAATCCTCCCCTTGCGCCGCCGAACTTTGCCCATAGCCACGCCGGTCAGGGACCAGCAGCCGGAAACCCTCATCGGCGAGCGGTTGCTGCGCCTGCCACTCCTCGGCGCCCGTTGCGAGCGAGCCGTGCACGAGCACAACACAAGTGCCGGTGCCCCAGGAATCAAAGAAGAGCTCGCTCACTTGCTGCCAACTGCCCTACGCAAACCGTCCCTCATTCTTGCAGCCGTGGCATCTCACGCCGCGCGCAGTGCCCGCTTGAGTAGCGCGATCTGACCGGCGTGATAAAGGCTGTGTTGGGTGATGCCGATGAACTGCGTGTATGCCGTGTACGGCACTTCTGACACGAGCGGCTCGTCCAGTCGCGCTTGCGGAAACGCGCGGACCGCCCGCCGAAGATCCTGGTTGAGCTTCGCGAGGTCCTGCGTGGCCTTCCTCCAGTTCTCTTCGGTCGCTGCCGGGCAAGGCGGCCAGTCCTCTTCCGGCGGAAGCTCGCGCCCGTCTCCAGACAGACGGCGGAGGACGAGGCCGTAGTCGGTCGTCAGATGCAGAACGATCTCCCAGATGCTGTGGGCACCCGAGATGGGGTGGGCAGCCGCCTCATCCGCGGAGACTCCGGCGAGCAGTTCCAGCACTGACGGCCCATGCCACGCCCCTCCCTCCAACGCTCGCTCGAGCTGTTCCTCCAACCGCTCGATCTCGCGGGCCGTCACGTTCACTTGCCTATCCTAGCGGCCCCACGGATGAGAGCTAAGCCGCGCGCGGGACGCGTCGGTTTCAGAGAGTTGTTAGAGAACCCGGGTGAAAGCACACTTCCGTGTCCGAATAGAGTTGCGGTCTGCCGGAACCTTCCCTCCGCTCGGTCTGTCGCCAGACCGCGATCGACTCTTCATCGAACCAGAAGGTCAGACTTCCGCGTGCGACCAGAAGCTCGATCTCTTGTGCTTTTTCTCAAGCCCATGGCAACAAAATAGTTCTTCTTGACTTCGCACAAAAGCGGACTAAAATCCCACTCTTCAGTGGCATCGAATAATCGGGAGGAGGCACACTAATGTCCGCCGGTTCGTACGTTGTTTTCCGCGGTTTGCGAGCATCATTCGGAGCGCTGGTCGCTGGTGTTCTTGCCGGGTGCTTGGCCCTTCCAGCCGGCGCCCAGACCGGTCCATCCAACACCGCCTCGTTCAAAGTGACCTCTTCGGGCCAGCTGACGATTACCGGCCTGGCAGACGGCGCCGGTAACCCTCTGGCCATCGTGCCCGCCGGGCTGACGATCGTTGCGAATGCCCAAACCGGTATAGCTACCACGGTCGAGGAATCGGGTACCGGTGCCCTCAACTTCGCCGGTGTGTTCACGGCAAGCGGCTCAGGGACGTTGGGCGCCACGGTCAATATGACTTCCGACGTTTCGGGCCAGGCAGTTCCCGGCGGGGCCGCCGAGGGTTTCGAGACCTCGGCTGGGGGGATTCAATTCCTCAACAATTCGGGCGCTCCCGTTCAGGTCACCGTGAGCTTCACGGCGACCACTTCGGCGATGGGCTCGGTTACCGATCCAGTGCTCGAATCCGTGTCGGGCGTGTTCTTTGATCTCGAGTTCAGTCAGTCACTCGGAGGCGATGCGAACAGCCCATGTCCAACGCAGATTCTCGTGGATCAAGAGACGAGGAATCTGGGCGCGCCACCGGATTTCGCTACTGGGCCCTTAGCAGCGCCAGCGATGCGCACGGTCACGATTCCCAACGGTTCGACGTGTGCCTATAACGTCTTGGTGCAGACCGGAGGGCGCGCGGCCGCGATGGCGCCGGTGCCTTTCATGTCGCCCGTTCAACTCGCCATCTTGGCGTTACTTGTGCTCCTCGGCGGAGTCGCTGTCGTTCGGCGTATGAACGGCGTTGCTATCGCCGGCTGATCAGAATCAGCGGGCTCGAGGGTACGTTCCCGTGGGACTTGGCCGAGGTCCCAGGGATCGGCTAGCCTGACGCGCGCACGAGAAACTTCACGGTAAAGGAGAAGAACATGTCGGAGAGGAAGGTCATCGCGGTCATCGGCTCGACAGGCTCGCAGGGGGGCGGTCTGATGCGGGCGATTCTGTCGGATGCAAGCGGCGCGTTCGCGGCAAAGGGCATCACGCGCAACGTCGATTCCGACAAGGCGAAGGCCCTGACCGAGCTCGGGGTGGAGATGGTGGCGGCGGACCTCGATGACGAGGAGTCGCTTGTCGCGGCCTTCTCCGGGTGTCATGGCGCGTACTGCGTCACAAACTTCTGGGAAGATCTCTCTCCGGAAAAGGAAAGGCAACAGGCCCGAAACCTGGCGCGGGCCGCAAAGGCAGCGCGGATCCGACACGCGATCTGGTCGACTCTCGAGGACACGCGCGAATGGGTGCCTCTTTCCGACGACCGTATGCCCACGCTCCTGGACCATTACAAGGTCCCGCACTTCGATGCCAAGGGCGAGGCCAACCGTTTCTTCGCCGACGCCGGGGTGCCGACCACCTTCCTGCTCACCTCGTTCTACTGGGACAACCTGATCGGCTTCGGCTCGGAGCCGCAACGCGGTGAAGACGGCCAGCTCACCTTCGTCCTTCCGATGGGAGACAAGAAGCTGCCCGGGATCGCGGCCGAGGACATCGGCAAGTGCGCCTATGGGATCTTCAAGGCAGGCGACAAGTTCTTGGGACGAACCGTCGGCATCGCCGGAGAGCACCTGACGGGCGCCGAGATGGCAGCGCAGCTCACCGAGTCGCTAGGAGAGACCGTCAACCACTTCGCGGCCCCGTTCGACACCTACCGGTCTTTCGACTTCCCCGGAGCGGAGGACCTGGGCAACATGTTCCAGTTCAAGCACGACTTCAACGAGGACTTCCGAAAGACGCGCGACGTCGACTTCGCCCGCTCGCTCAACCCTGAGCTGATGGACTTTCGTGGCTGGCTCGTCAAGAACGGGCCGGCCATTCCGCGACACTGAGGACGGCTCGTTAGTCCGAACCGGCGCCGTGCCGGTTAACCGCAGCTTCGACTTCGGCCCAAGTGCCCCAGATTTCCTTCTCGATCCTCTCGAGGCGTTCGTGGGCGTCCGCACCCAGCCCGCGAATCTCATCGAACAAGTCGTGCAGCTCGCCGCGCATGTCGGCATGCTTCTCGAAGTACGGGATCGACTCGGGCATTGGTGCATGAATCGGCGTCGGTCCCGCGCCAACGATCGCTTCTACTCGTTGGTTATCGAAGCGCCGAGTGCCGGAACCTTCCCTCCGCTCGGTCTGTCGCCAGACCGCGATCGACTCTTCATCGAACCAGAAGGTCAGACTTCCGCGTGCGACCAACGCGCGATTGTATTCGGGCCAATTACGGACGCGATACCG
>CALZIK010000161.1 GCA_945787635.1 Thermoanaerobaculia bacterium
GCCGTCATTCTGATGGTGGTTAGTCAGGGTGTGGCAAGTGTTGCAGACGTCCTCAGTGTACGTGCCGTCGCCGTCGGCAAAGCTGCCCGGTCCGGTCGTAGCGGTGAAGACGACGTCGTGGTCGACGGTCTTGGTCACCACGGCCGGAGGAGTCACCGTATTGTCGACCACCGTGATCATCTCGTCGACGTTGCCGCGCACGTACTTGATGTTCTGCGAGCCCTCGACGTTGTCGATCTCGGCCTGCCAGCCGTGCGGGGCATGACAGGCGGCGCACTCGACGCTGTAGTCGAACCGGGTGGAACCGGTGACGACGCTCGAGTGGACGTGCTCGGGCGTAGCGGAAACGATGGTCCAGCTCTCCGAATGGCAGGAGAGGCACACCGTGGTGGAGTTGGCCTGCATCTCGTCGACCGTTGGGTAGAGGCTGTGACAGACCAGGCAGTCCCCGTTCGCAAAGCCCGGAATCGCGGCGTGGGGACCCTCGACCGGCGGCCCGGCGAGACCGCCTGGCGGACGGAAGCCCTCCGGATGCCGGTGGCAGGTCGTGCAGTCCTCGCCGTCGAAATGGGATTGGCCGCTGGGGGCGGTGCCGTCGTTCTGGTGATGGTTGGTGAGCGTATGGCAGGTGACGCAGAGGTCGCGGTCGTAGAGGGCGTCGCCGTCGGCGAAGTCGTCGAGGCTGTCGAAGACGATATTGCTCGAGATGAGCTTGTCCACCTGAACCGGCGGCACCTGGGTGTTGTCGATTACCGTGATCAGCTCGACCAGGTTGGCCTTGATGTAGTCGAGGTTGAGGTTGCCGACGATGTTCGTGATGTCCCAGCCGTGCTGGTCGTGGCAAGACGTGCACTCCACCGTGTAGTCGAAGCGGCTCGAGCCGGTGACGGTGTGGGAGTGGATCCTGGCCACGCTGTCGGGGTCGTGACAGGTCGCGCAGAAGACACTCGGGGCGCCACCCGGATTGTCCGCAGCGCCGGGGAAGAAGCTCGAATCGTGACAGGCGAGGCAATCCTGCGGCTCCTGGCCGGGCAGCATCGCGTGCGGCCCCTGGAGCGGCGGGCCGCTCAGCCCACCCGGAGTGGCGAAGCCCTCGAAGTGCTGGTGGCAGGTCGTGCAGTCCTGGCCGTCGAAGTGCGACTGCCCCCCGGGCGCCGAGCCGTCATTTTGATGGTGGTTGGTCAAGGTATGGCAAGTGACGCAGAGGTCGCGGTCGTAGAGCGCATCGCCATCGGCGAAGCTTCCCGCACCCGTAGCGGCGGTAAAGACGATGTCGCTGTCGATCGTCTTGGTCACCGGCACGCCGCCCGCGGTGTTGTCGATGACCGTGATCTGATCGGCAACTCGCGCTTTGACGTACTGGATGTTGTCGTCGCCGTCGACGTTGGTGATGTCCCAGCCGTGCTGGTCGTGGCACGACGAGCACTCGATGGTGTACTCGAACCGGCCCGAGCCGGTCACCAGATGGGAGTGGATCTCCGAGAAATTCGCGGAGCCGGGACCGTGGCAGGTCTGGCAGAACACGCTCGAGAGCCCATCGGGATTGTCGGCGGCGCCCGGGAAGAAGCTCGAGTCGTGACAGGCGCCGCAGTCGGGATCACCGAAGGACGCGTGCGGCCCGGTCAGCGGGTCGCCGCCGCTGGGCGCAAAGCCGGTCGGATGGGTGTGGCAGGCGGTGCAGTCCTCGCCGTCGCGATGCGACTGCCCGAGTGGCGCCGTGCCGTCGTTCTGGTGATGGCTGGTGAGGGTGTGGCAGGTAACGCAGACGTCGCGGCCGTAAAAGGAATCACCGTTGGCGAAGTCGTCGAGGCTGTCGAAGACGATGGCGCTGTTGATGGTCTTCGTGACCGGCACTCCACCGGCGGTGTTGTCGATCACCGTGATGGTTTCGTTGATGGTGGCCTTGACGTAGTCGAGATTGGGGTTGCCGTCGACGTTGGTGATATCCCAACCGTGCTGGTCGTGGCATGAGGTGCATTCGATCGTGTAGTCGAACTTGCCCGAGCCGGTCACCAGATGCGAATGGATCTCGGAGTAGTTCGTGTCGGCCGGACCGTGGCAGGTCTGGCAGAAGACGCTGGCGAGGCCGGCCGGATTGTCGGCGGCGCCCGGGAAGAAGGTCGAGTCATGACAGGTCCCGCAGTCGGGGTCTCCGAAGGCCGCGTGCGGGCCGGTCAGCGGCTGGCCGCCGCCGCTGGGCGCAAAGCCGGTCGGATGACTGTGACAGGACGTGCAGTCCTGGCCGTCGAAGTGCGACTGGCCGCCCGGCGCGGTGCCGTCCACCTGGTGATGGTTGGTCAGGGTGTGGCAGACCTCGCACACGTCCGCCTCGGCCACCGACAGCCCGATGCCGTCGGCAAAGTCCGCCGGACCGGTGTAGACGATGTCCTGATCCACGACCTTGGTCACCGTTGCGGGTGTCGCCCCTGTGTTGTCGATCACCTTGATTGTCTTTGATGGAAAGTAGACAACCGAGCCCGACACCACCCGAAAATCGTCGGTGTGATCGCGGACATACTTGGTGTTGTTGGTGGAGGGGCTGGGGTCGGACGGATCAAAGGTCCGATGCGGATCGTGGCAGGTCGTGCAGTCGATCTGCTGCTCGTAACCGGGATAGGGCCAGCTCAGACCGAAGTCGCCATAAGTAAACCTGCCGCTCCCGGTGATCAGGTCGGCATGATTGCCCACCGGTGTCGCATGCGGTCGATCCTGGATGAAAGGATCCCCTTCTCCGTAGGTCGGGCCGTCGGTGTGACACCCGAAGCAGGTTTCGTTGGGTCTCTGAACCGCGTCACGGCCGGTCGCCCCCGGGACGATGTCATGGCAGACGAAACAGCTGTTGACCGGGAATCCCGGAAGAGCTCCATGGACGCCTTCGACACCGCCCGCGGGCGGTCCCGCGAGCAGGAGGCCGGGAAGAGCCGCAACCCCCAGCACCCAAGAAAGCAACAGCCTTTGCGACTCACGTTGGCCCATGTCGTACCCCCTTCGACCCGGGAGACCGGTCGCCATCGAGGCGATGCGAGAGGACCCGCCGGCCGGAGACCCTGGTCTTGATCGATGCAGTGTCGAGCGTGCCACGTTCGGGTGGTCCGATCACACCCCGAACAGAGAGGCTCGAAGCCCATCCAAGTGGGTAGGTAGCTCGCTGCGGGCCGATCCGAGGTCGCGCGCGGCTGCCACCCCGGCTAGCCGAGGTGGCTCCTGGACACGCGCTCTGCGATCGAGGTGGCGATCTCGTAGTTGATCGTGCCGGCGAGCGCGGACAGCTCGTCCATCGCGATCGCCTGGTCTCCCTGGCGTCCGAAGACCACGGCCTCGTCCCCCACGCGGGACTCCGGCAGCCCTCCGACGTCGAGCATGGTGAGATCCATGCAGACGCGGCCGACGATCGGGACGCGCGTCCCGCGAACCAGCATGTGGCCCCGAGACGACAGCCGGCGGCTCAGCCCGTCCCCGTAGCCGATCGCCACGGTCGCGATCGTGGTCGGCGCCGCCGTTCGGTAGGTGCCGCCGTAGCTGACCGCGAACCCGGCCGGCACCCGCTTGAGGTGCACGATCCGGGTCTTGAGCTGCATCACCGGCTCGAGGCCGGCCTCGCCGACGGGAACTTCCGGTGACGGGGACAGCCCGTAGGCGGCGATTCCGACGCGCACCATGTCGAGATGAGAGCCCGGCATGCCCAGGAGGGCCGCGCTGTTGGCGGCGTGGACCAGGTCGAACACCAGGCCGGCGGCGCGTAGGCGCTCGACGAACGCCAGAAACCGCTCGAGCTGCCGGTGGGCGGAGGCCTTGTCGGCGTGGTCCGCGGAGGCGAAGTGCGTGTAGATGCCCTCCACCTCGAGCCCGTCGAGCCTCGCGATGTCCGCTACGGCCTCGACGCCTTCGAGAGGCTTCGCCCCGGTCTCCTCGAAGGGCTCCGCCAGCACCCCGAGCCGGCCCATGCCGGTGTCGATCTTGAGGTGAACCGGCAGTCGCTTCCCGACCGCACGCGCCTGCCGGCAGAGCTTCGTCGCGGTCTCCACCGAGTAGACCGTCTGGGTCAGCCGATTCTCGATCAGGGCCTCCGCCAGCCGCGCTGGCGTGTGACCGAAGATCAGGATCGGCGCTTCGAGACCTTCCCGGCGCAGCGCGAGGGCCTCGTCGAACCGTGCCACGCCGAGCCAGTCCGCTCCATTCGCGACGGCCCGGCGCGAGACCTCGACGGCGCCGTGGCCGTAGCCGTTCGCTTTGACCACGGCCATCAGCCGCGACCCCTCGCGAGCCGAACGCCGAAGTCTCCGGATGTTTCGACCGAAGGCCGAGAGATCGATCTCGGCCCAGGTCGTCTGGTCTTCGAGGGGCGGACGATCCATGCGCGCTACGTCGGGATTCAGGCCGAAGAAACTTCCGCCCTCCCCGAAGTCAATCCGGAGAGGGCGGAGAGCAGGTCAAGTAGGCCGCGGCGGCGCTAGAACTCGAACCGCAGGGCGAGTTGGAAGCGCTGGGGCTTGAAATACGACCGCGGCTCGCCGAAGCCAGCCGCTCGCTCGTCAGGCTCGATGCTGTAGCCGGTTTGGTTGTCGAACAGGTTGAAGACGTCGGCTCTCAGCTGGACGTTGTAGCGATCCTTGAGCGGGAAGTTCTGAGTGTAGTTGACGTCGAGCTGCCAGTGGTCGCCGGAGGTGAAGCTGCCCGCCGGCGACGCCGCCGGGTAGGGACAGACGCCGGTTCCCGGTCCGCCGTTTGCGGGATCCAGGCAGGAGCCGAAGCGGTACCCCGCGCTCGAGCTGCCGGTACCACCGACCCGGCAGTTCTCGTCTCGATCGGCGGCGACGGGATCCAGGCACCGGTAGTAGTCGGGATTGTGGATCTCCCACGGCTGCCCGGACTGAAAAATGGCGTAGGCGCCGACGCTGGCGTCCCAATCCAGGTTGTGGTAGCCGTACAGCTTGAGCTGATGGCGGCGGTCGCCGCGCAGGTCACCGTAGTGATCGTTCCACACCTGGCGCCCGGCAAAATCGGCGATCAGCGAGGAGCCGATGAACGTGTTCACGTCGCCGCCCGCGGTGTCCGAAGCGTTGTCCTGGTCGAAATTGCCGTAGAAGTGGCTCCACACGTAGGAGCCCCGCACGTAGAGAGCGCTGGTTCGATACTCGGCCTCCAGGCTGGCCTCGTAGTACTTGTTGAAAGCGCCATCGAGCTCAGCGATGACGTAGGAGGAACCGCCGACCTCGGCCCGGTAGTCGCCGAGCTCGGGGATGTAGTCCTCCTGGGGGAACCCGGCCGGGGCCAGCAATCGGGAACGACCGTTGTTGTTGGTATCTTCCCAGAAATTTGAAGCGTAGCGATGGCGAAGGTGGGCGCGGGTCGTCCAGTTGCTGCCGAACTGGCGCGCGGTTCCTATGAGGTACTCGTCGACCGAGCGCGGATCCATGTTCGGTTGGAAGAACTTGCCCGAAGAGCCGCCGAGCTGCTGGCTGAGCAGCGGGTTGCCGTCGGCGTCGAAGAAGACCTGGATCACCTGGCCGAGCTCGTTGCGGGCCCACGAAGCCGCTCGAGGCAGTGAGCTGGCCGCCGGGTTGTAGCGGGCGTAATTGACGAACACCGTACTGTTGCTGTCATCGTAGTTCCAGATCGCGCCCAGGCGCGGCTGGATCATGTCTTCCCAGTCGATCTCGTACATCTTGTACGGGTTGCCGGACGCGAGCTCGAAGCCGGAGACGTTGCTCGGGTTTGCCCTCAGACCCTGGCCGAACAGCTCGTCGTTGGAAGCCAGCACGCCGATGTTGAAAGACCAGTCGTTCCATTTGATCGTGTCGTTGATCTCGAAGTTCTGCGACTTGTACTCGGAGCGGATGATCCCGGACGGGAAGCCCTGGGTGCCCGCCTGCTGCACGCGGGCCTCGTAGAACGTTCCTTCGGGACCGTCCGACGGCACGCCTCCAAAGAAGGAGATGATCCCCCAGCCGTTCGAGGTTCGGTTGAGCTCTTCGGCGTCCTCGTAGCTCTGGTAGCCGACGTGGAGCTCGTGGGTTACGTCGCCGCTTCCGAAGACACGGTCCCACGCCACCTCGTAGCTCTCGCGAAAGTAGTTCTGGATGTTGATCTCGGAGTCTCCTCCCACGAAGCCTCCGCCGTTGAGCACGCCGTTGTCGAGGTATCCGTAGCGGCTGATCAGGTCGTCGACGGCCGCGAGGCAGGTCGGGTCGCCACCGCACGTCGCAGCAGTCGGAACGCCGAACGAGCCCATCCGGTCGAGGTTGTTGACGTCGAGCACCGTGCCGTTCGGACCCACGCCGATCGGGAAGTTGAACAGAGTGTCGGGACGCTCCGAGTTCAGGAACTCGTAGTCGGTGAGCTTGAAGCTGACGAAGCTCTGGTCGCTGACCACCCAGGTGCCCTCGAGAATCGCGATGTCCTGGGTTACCTCGGCCCCCGTCGAGCGCGACGCCGCCTCGAACTCCCCTACACCGCTGCCGCTTTGCTCGCGGTCCGAGGTTCGGAGGCTGGCGTTGAGCAGGAACTTCTCGGTGGGGGTGAAGGTGAGCTTGCCGAAGATCTCGTCACGCTCGTCGTCGAAGTCCGGCACCGCGCCGTAGGCGTTGGCGACGTTGGATCGGCTCCGGGTCGGCCGGTAGTACGAGCCGTAGAAGAAGAGCTTGTCCTTGACGGCGGGGCCGCCGATGTTGAACACGGTCCAGTCGCGATCCTCGTCGAACTCTTCCAGGCTGCCGGTATCCAGATTTCCGGTCATTCCGCTGCTCTGGAGCTGGTAGCTGACCAGGCCCTTGAACCGGTTGGTGCCCGACTTGGACACGGTGTTGATGGTGAAGCCGCCGGAGCGGTTGAACTCCTGAGCCTTGGCGCCACCCTTGACGATGGAGATCTGGTCGATGTCGTAGGAGGCGGGCTCGGCCGAGAGGGTCCCGAAGAGAGGAAGATTCACGTTGACGCCGTCGAACTGGTAGACGTTGTCCTGACCGCTGCCGCCGGCGCTCGGACCGCGGATCTCGTTCTCGGTGTACTGAACGCCGGGGATGAGCTTGACGATGTCGCGGTACTGCTGCCCCACCGGCAGCGCCTCGATGACTTCGTCGGCGATCGCCGTTTTGAGCTCGGCAGAAGAGGAGTCGATGAGAGCCGCGGAGGAAGTCACCTGGAGGGTCTCGGAGAGCTCGGCGCCCATGGTGACGTTGATCGTCGAGTTCTGACCCAGCAGAACCTGGAGCGCGACGACCTGGTCACCCATGCCGTCCATCGTGAAAGTCAGCTGGTACCTGCCCGGAGGCAACTGCGGAAGCCGGTAGTCTCCGGCAGCATTCGAGACGGTGGTCCGTGCTTGCGGCAAGATATCCGCCGTAGCGGTGATCAGAACGCCGGGTATCTCGACGCCGTCCTGCAGTGCGACGCTGCCTGATACGGATCCCGTCTGCTGGGCGAACGCCGGAGCGCAAAGCACGGCCAAGCCGATCAACAAAACCAGACACTTCCTCATCAGGTCTCTCCCTTCTGGAACATTGTGCGTTACTCTCGAACGAATCAAAAACTTAGCATAGCCAAGGGGCTCGTTCAATTGTTGAAAGACCCCGATGTCGGCTTCCTGATCGGTGCCTTCAGCGACCCGCATGATCGGCGCCGAGGGCCTTGCGCACATGCCCATCGGCGGCGGACAGGCATTCCCGCGCGGCCCCGGCCGAGAGCCCGCGGCGCGCCATGACGATGGCGGTCTTAGTCTCTTCGCCCGCGGCGGCATAGAGCTCCCGCGCCTCGGCCGCCGACACCCCGCCGGCGGACTGGACGATGCGCACTGCGCGGTCCCGCAGCTTGGCCGAGCCCGGGCGCAGGTCCACCATGAGGTTCCCGAAGACCTTGCCGAGCCGAACCATGGCGGTCGTGGTGATCGCATTGAGAGCCGCCTTGGTGGCGGAGCCCGCTTTCAGGCGCGTCGATCCGGTCAGAACCTCCGGGCCGGTGTCGAGCGCCACGATCAAGTCGGCGAGACCCCCGAGATTCTCCGACGCAGAGCAGGTGACCAGAATGGTCCGCGTGCCCTGAAGCCGCGCCTGGGCGAGCGCGCCCCGCGCGTAGGGGGTCACCGAGCTCGCCGAGACCGCGATCAGCAGGTCCTGCGCTCCCAGCTCGCGGACGCTGACGCGACCGTCGTTCTCCCGGTCTTCAGCGCCCTCGGCCGCCCGAAAGACGGCGTCCGGCCCCCCTGCGATCACCGCCCGGATCGCCTCCGGTGCCGTGCCGAAGGTCGGCGGGCACTCGGCCGCTTCGAGGACTCCCAGGCGGCCGCTGGTTCCGGCGCC
>CALZIK010000162.1 GCA_945787635.1 Thermoanaerobaculia bacterium
CCCGGCCGAGTTCGCGACCCGCGAGCCGATGGCGCCCGCGGCGGCCGGGATGGAGTTGCCTCACGGACCGGAAGGGCCGCCGCGCGGCTGGCCGCAGGTCGAGGACGAGCTGCTCGGACTGCTCGGGGAAGTCCTCGCCGGCTATCGCGTCGACCGCGCCCGGGTCTATCTCACCGGCCTGAGCTACGGCGGCTTTGGCGCCTGGCACCTGGCGTCGACCCACCCCGAGCGCTTCGCCGCCATCGCCCCAGTGGTGGGTTGGGGGCATCCGGACCTGATGGGTCCGCTCGTCGAGCATCAGGTGCCGGTCTGGGTGTTTGCTGGCGGCCGGGATACGACGGTGCCGGAAGAGCACTTCTACGCCGGCCTGCAGGAGCTCGAGCGGCTCGGCCACCGGCGGGTGCGTTTCACGGTGCACGCGGATGCCGGCCACGACGCGTGGAAAAGGGTCTACGCAGGTGAGGATCTGTATCGGTGGCTGCTGGCGCACCGGCGCGAGAGTTCCGCCGCCGGTGGCCGGGAGGTTGAGCCGTGATCCAACCCTTGATCGTTGGCAGCGGAACGGCCGGCCGGGCCCTGGCCATCGCGCTCGCGATGTTCCCGGACGACATCGAAAGGGCGGTTCGGCTGGAGCGGTCGGCGCCCCTGCCGGAGCCCGAGAATCCGAATCGGGATCTCCTGGTGCTCGCGACACCGCACGCCCTTCATGCATCGCGATTGTTGGAGGCCGCCGAACGCGGCTACCGCTACGCCATCTGCGAGAAACCGGCGGCGGTCGATCTCGGGCAGGTCGCGTCGCTCGAAGGACTGCCGGTCGAGACCTGGATCTGCCACGGCTACCGGTTGCTGTGGGGGCCACGCGAGCTCCGGCACCAGATCGGTGAGGGCCGTTTCGGCCGCCTGGTCTCGATCGAAGGTCGTTACTGGCAGTCGAGCGCGACGCGCGAGGGCGGCGGCCATTCGTGGAAGGACGACCCGAGCCTGGCCGGCGAGCACGACGTGCTGCTCGATCTCGGCACCCATTGGGCGGATCTGGTCATTTTTCTCATGGGCAAGCTCCCCGATCGTACTCGCGCGCGCCGCTGGTTCGTCAACTCGGCTTCGAACCATCGCGACACCCACGTCCACGTCGACATGGACTTCGGTGAGGCTCGCGCGTTCGGTTCGGTGTCGAAAACCGTGCACGGTGCGGGCAACCACCTGGAGATTCGCGTGATCGGCGAGAAGGCGAGCGCGGCGTGGCGCTTTGGCGAGCCGGATCGGGTCGTCTGGGCCGACGCGGAGGGCCGTTCAACGAGCGAGCGAAGAAAGGCGGCCGCGCCCTACCGTCCGCCGCCGTTTCACGGCCTCGGCTGGATGGAGGGGTATGCGCGGCTGGTCCACGAGGTGACGGCAAGGATCCGTCACGGCCGGCCCTGCGAGGCACCCACTCTGGCCGAACACCTGCAAGTGCTGCGTCTGCTGCTCGCAGCGGTGGCGTGAGCGGCTAGAAAAAGGGGACACAAACCGAGAGGTCAGGCATCGGCCGCGATCCCTCCGGTGCGCCAGACCCGCGGCACCAGCCACACCAGGCCGCTGCCGGCCACCGCGGCGAAGACCAGGCACAGCAGGCCCTGACCCGTCTGGCCGTAGAGCAGCGCCCCGGTTCCGAACAGCGCCGCGTAGACAAAGGTGCATCCGAGCACCCAGCCGAGGAGCGCCAACCCGAGATTGTCGGTATCTCCGGGCGCCGTCGCCTGGTCGCCGACGATCCGCCGCCACCCGCGGCCGGCCGGCCGTACCGTGTCGTAGAACCGCTTCAGGGTCTCGTCGTCGGAGGGCGGGGTGAGGAACGTCACCACCACCCAGACGATCGTGGTCGCGGCGACCGACAGAACGAGCGCTCCGTGCGAGGACAGCTCCAGGCCCCCGCGGCGGGCGAAGAAAAGCGACAGAGCGATCACGAACGACGAAGCCATGGCGGCGATCTCGGACCACGCGTTGATGCGCCACCAGAACCAGCGCAGGAGGTAGATCAGCCCGGTCCCGGCGCCGATCGACAGCAGCAGCTGGAAGGCCTCGCTCGCGGTCGACAGGAAGAACATCGCGCCGCCCGAGACCGCCATCAACACCGCGGTCATCAACCGCGACAGCCACACCAGATGGTGCTCGGAGGCTTGCGGGCGCAGGAACCGCCGGTAGAGGTCGTGCACCAGATACGAGCAGCCCCAGTTGAGGTGGGTCGACATGGTGGAGACGTAGGCCGACAGCAGGGAGGCGATCAACAGCCCGAGGACGCCGGCCGGCAGAAGGGTCAGCATCGCCGGGTAGGCCATGTCGTTGCCGATCAGTTCCTGCGAGACATGGGGTAGAGCGGTTTTCAAGTCGTCCAAGGTGGGGAAGACCAGAATCGAACAGAGGGCGATGATGATCCACGGCCAGGGCCGCAGTGCGTAGTGAGCGATGTTGAACCACAGGGTCGCGCCCATCGCGTGGCGCTCGTTCTTGGCGGCCAGCATGCGCTGGGCGATGTAGCTGCCGCCACCGGGCTCGGCCCCGGGGTACCACACCGACCACCACTGGATGGTGAGCGGCACGACGAGGACCGACAAGGTCAGACCCCAATCCGAGAAGTCCGGCAGCAGCCGCAGCGTCTCCGGGTCGACCTGCGCGATCAGGCCCTCGAGCCCCCCCACCGCCGGATGCGACAGCGCCACATAGGCGGCGACTATGACTCCCACCATCGCAATCGCGAACTGGATCATGTCGGCCGCCAGCACGCCCCACAATCCCGAAAGCGCCGAGAACACCACGCAGATGATTCCGCAGACAACGACCGTCTGCAGCCGGTCCCAGCCGAGCATCACGTTGGCGATCTTGACCGCCGCCAGGGTGACCGAAGCCATGATGGCGCAGTTGAAGAACAGCCCCAGGTAGACCGCGCGGAAGCCGCGCAAGAACGCCGCCGAGCGTCCGGAGTAGCGCAGCTCATAGAACTCCAGGTCGGTCAGGACGCCGGAGCGCCGCCACATCCGGGAGTAGAAGAAGACCGTCATCATGCCGGTCAGGAGAAACGCCCACCAGGCCCAGTTCTGCGCCACGCCCTTGGTGCGCACAAAGTCCGTCACCAAATTGGGCGTGTCGGTCGAAAAGGTCGTCGCCACCATCGAAGTCCCGATTAGCCACCAGGGTGCCGCGCGGCCGGAGGCAAAGAACTCGGCGGTGCCCTTGCCGGCCCGGCGGGCGAAGAACAGGGCCGGGGCGAAGGCGGCGGCGAGACAGATCGTGATCACGATCCAGTCGATGGTGGCGAGCTGCATATCGGGGCTCCTCGGTTCTGCGCGGCGGCCCGTCCTCCCATGTCGCGAGAGCCGAAGCTGAACCATTCCGGTTGGCGCGGATCATATCTCCGCCGGCGGGAACAGTGGTGGTCGTGCTTGCGCTGCGAAAGAATGGGCCTTCACGGTGAAGGCCTATCCGTTCCGGAAGGGGAGAAAACATGAAGCTCAGAATGATTGCGGCAACGGCCGCAGCGACGATCGCGTGGACCTCGCCGGTTGCGGCCGAAAATGCCGCGACCCTCGATCTGATGCCGGTGCCCAGGTCGACCGAACTCGGGGCCGGCGCGTACATCGTCGGTGCCGATTTCTCGGTTGCGGTCGAGGGCGCCGGGGCGACCGACCGCCTGCGTGCGGGCGTGGGGCGGATGCTGCGTCGCCTTTCGGACCACACCAGCCTGTTCTTCCAGCCCGCTACCTTTCTCGATCTCTCGGCTCGCGACGGCGTCTCGATGACGGTGAGCGCGGCGAGAGGGGGAGCTGTGGAACTCGGTGAGGATGAGAGCTACACGCTCACTGTCACCGCCGAAGGTGTCCGTCTCGAAGCGGTCACCGACATCGGTGCCCTGCGCGGCCTCCAGACCTTGCTGCAGTTGGTCACCCTCGACGAGCGCGGGATCACCGTGCCGGCGGTCGAGATCACCGACGCGCCGCGGTTCCCGTGGCGTGGCCTGATGATCGACTCGAGCCGGCACTTCATGCCCGTCGACGTGGTCAAGCGCAACCTCGACGGCATGGCGGCGGTGAAGCTCAATGTCATGCACTGGCACTTGGCCGACGACCAGGGGTTCCGGGTGGAGTGCCTGGCTTTCCCCAAGCTCCACCAGATGGGCTCGGACGGTAGGTATTACACGCGTCATCAGATCCGGGAGGTGATCGCCTTTGCGGCGGAGCGCGGCATCCGGGTGATGCCGGAGTTCGACCTGCCCGGGCATGCCACCTCCTGGGTGGTCGGCTATCCCGAGCTGGCGAGCCAGCCGGGTCCCTACGAGATCGAACGCGGCTGGGGGATCTTCAAACCCACGGTCGATCCGACCCGTGAGGAGACCTATCAATTCCTCGACACCTTCTTCGGCGAGATGGCCGAGCTCTTCGACGACGACTTCCTACACATCGGAGGCGACGAGAACACCGGCGAGCACTGGAACGACAACGCGGAGATCCGCGAGTTCATGGAGGAGAACGGATATGCGGACACCCACGAGCTGCAGCAATACTTCAGTCAGAGAATGCAGACGATTCTCGAGGGGCACGGCAAGCGAATGGTCGGTTGGGACGAGATCCTCCAGCCCGAGCTGCCCACCAGCATCGTCATCCAGTCCTGGCGCGGCCGGGAGGCGCTCTATGAGGCGGCGGGTCGCGGTTACTCGGGGATCCTGTCGAACGGCTACTACATCGACCTGATCCAGCCGACCGACTTTCACTATCTCAACGACCCCTTACCGGAGGACGCTCCCATCTCGGCGGAGGCGGCGAAGCGCGTGCTGGGCGGCGAAGCGACGATGTGGGCCGAGTTCGTCAATCCAGAGACCGTCGACTCGCGGATCTGGCCACGAACCGCCGCAATCGCCGAGCGGTTCTGGTCGCCGCGCCACGTCCGTGATGTCGACGACATGTACCGGCGGCTCGACCGGGTCAGTTTGCGGCTCGAAGGGCTGGGGCTCCAGCACGAGCGCAACCAGCGCATGATGCTCCGGCGGCTGTGCCAGTGCCGCGACGTCGACGCGCTCGAAGTCTTTCTGGGGACCGTCGAACCGGTCAAGATCTACAACCGCGGCCAGCAGCGCAAGCACACCTCGTTCTCACCGCTGACGCGAGCGGTGGATGCGGCCCGTCCCGACGCTAGTCCGGCGCGCCGCTTTCGGCAGGCGATCGACGGGCTGATCGACGGCGGTTTTCATGACACCGACTTGCTCGAGGAGGCACGCTCATGGCTGCGTCTCTGGCAGGAGAATCACGCCGCTCTCGAGGAAATCTTTCGGAGCTCGCCGGCGCTCTCAGAGGTGGAGTCTCTGTCGCGCGATGTCTCCGAGATCTCGTTGTCGGGTCTCGCCGCCCTGGAGATTCTGGCTGACGGCGAGACCGCGTCGCGCGACTGGCTGCGCCCGCGACTCGATCGCCTGCGGGCGGCCAAAGAGCCGCGCGGTCAGCTCGAGTTGATGATTGTCGAGCCGGTGAAAAGGCTGCTGTGCGTGGCCGTGGGAGAGAAGGGATCGGACGAGCCGGGTTGCCGCGCCGACGAGAGCATGGCGGAGGCGGCTCCGAGCCACCGGCCTCGCTGTCTTGGCCTCGCGTGTCGCGGTCGATATCGAGGTTCAGGTTTGTAGCGGTCGACATCCCTGTCGACCGTCTTCGGTTCCGGGTCGAGCCGGAGCTCGACCGCTACATTTCTGTTTTTGCGTTCTCGCGCACCCCGTGCCACGGTAGAATCCAGCCACGATGAAAAAACGCCCATCTCTGCTGACGCTTTCAATTCTTCTGCTGGTCGTTGGAGCCACACTGGTTTCGTGCGCCGCGGTCGCCGAAGGCGACGACTTCGCCTTCACCTCTCCGGATGAGGACACGCAGCGCTTCATGGCCTGGTACGAGTCGATCGAGTTGTCCGACGCCCAGGAACAGGTGATGAAGGATGCCCTCGTGCCGCTGCCGGCTCCCTGTTGCAGCGACAACTCGGCCTACACCTGCTGCTGCCCATGCAATCTCGCGAAGACCTGGTGGGGTCTGTCGAAGCATTTGATCGCGGATCGCGACGCCGGCGCCGAGGAGGTTCGCGGCACGGTCGAGGCCTGGTTCGAGCGGGTCAACCCCGACGGCTTCAGCGGCGACATCTGCGGTACCGGGGGCTGCAACCGAGCGTTCAAGCACAACGGCTGCGGCGGCATGTCGGCCGCGCGCGTGAGCGTCTGAGCAGGACGCACACCCAATGCTCGAGAATCTGCTGGCGGCGAGCTCACTGCCGAATCTGCACCCCGCGCTGGTGCACTTTCCGCTCGCCCTGCTGCCGCTCGCGGTGGGCTTCGACCTGTGCGCGGTGATCACGGCTCGGCGCTGGTTCGACCGGGTCGCGGTCACTCTCTACGGCCTCGGGATCGCGATCGGCTGGTGGGCGGCGGAGGTCGGTGAAGACGCCGCCGAGTCGTTTATCGATCTACCGGCGGTGATCGAGCCCGAGATCGCCGAGCACAGCGACATGGCGCACTACGCGCTGTACGCTTTTGCGCTGGTATTCGCGATTCGGCTGGTGCTTGCGCTGCGAGACAGCTCGGTCGAGCGGCTGCGCGGACGCGCCGTGCGAGCGGGTGTGCTGGTGATCGCCGCCGTCGGGTTGTTTTTCCTGTTCGAGACCGCGGAGCACGGTGGGGTGCTGGTCTACGGCCACGGGCTCGCCGTGTCGAGCGACGCGACGCTCTTCGAGCGCGCGGCGTCCGAGG
Source organism: Thermoanaerobaculia bacterium (assembly GCA_945787635.1). GTDB lineage: Bacteria > Acidobacteriota > Thermoanaerobaculia > Multivoradales > JAHEKO01 > CALZIK01. The sequence continues at coordinate 6,749 of CALZIK010000162.1, forward strand.
AGCCCGCAGCCGCGGTGAGCGCGAGCGTCACGCCCGGTGTTGTCTCCGACCCGGCTGCCCGGCGCGTTCTGGGGGATGACGGCTCGCTGGTCTGGACGCCGGTTCGAAGTGACGCTCCCGCGCTGGGCACGGTCTTGTTCCCTGTCGCTGGATTTCCGCGCGGAGCGATTGAGGCGGTGGCGTCGACGTCGACCGAGCCCGGGCTTGATTTTTCCGTGCTCGATCGCGTGATTCTGGTCTTTCCGGAAAACTTCGGCGACGCGCGCGTCGAGGCCGAGCTCATGCTGGAGGAATTCGCCGGCACCGTCGGCGTCGCGCATCATGTGGTGTCGGCCGAAGCCGCGAGCTGGTTCGAGATCGCGACCACCGGCGGCGCGGCGTTGCGGCTGTCTCAGAGTGGTGCAGTTTTGACGCTCGAGGCGAAAGACATCGCGGTAGTACCCGATCCGGCAGCCGCGGCGGCCGACGAGGTGGTGCGAATGGCCGTCTCCTCGACCGGGCGTCACCGCAAGGGGATGATCAACGGCGAAGCGGTGGTCCACGGGCACATCGACAAAACCGCCGAGACGGGCCGAGTCGGCCTGCTGTTCGACGGCCGCGGCCGCGTGCGGGTGCTGCGGGTGACCGTCGAGCCGCTGTAGCGGCCGACGTCCCGGCGACCGTCTTGATTCGGTCGAGACGGAGCTCGACCGCTACAGGCCGTAAGCGCCCGATCTGGCGAGCCCGTCTTCTGCGAGCGGTCGACGTCCCTGTCGACCGTCTCCGGTTCGATCCGGTTGCAGCGGTCGAGGCCCCGGCGAACCGTCTCCGATTCGATCCGGTTGTAGCGGTCGACGTCCCTGTCGACCGTCTCCAATTC
>CALZIK010000163.1 GCA_945787635.1 Thermoanaerobaculia bacterium
GGCCAGAGGATCACCAGCCATGCGCCCAGGAGGTTGTGATGCCCGAGCGGCATGGCGGCTCGCGGCGAGCCCTGCACCTGCCAGCGAACCAGAGCCCAAACGGCAACCAGGCCGAAGACGATGCCGACCGCCGCCACGCCCAGCCACCGCTCGCGGGGTCGCTTCCAGCAGGCGGCCACCGCGGCGGGGCTCAGAAGGAATGCCGGCAAGAGGCACAGCCCCACGATGCCGGCCCTCGGCACCGATCCGGTGAGCCAGCTGGCACCGACGACCACCAGCAGCGCCGGGACCAGCCATCTCGCGGTGCCACCAAGACCCAGAGGATCCCGCCAGCGCGCCGCTCCCAGAAGAGCGAGTATCAGAAGGCTCGCCTGCGCCGACACCGCGCCCGAGAACGTGGCGCCACCCGCGAAGGTGCCACCCCAGAAGGTCAGCAGCGCCAGCCAGGCCGCCGGAAGCAGGGCCATCGCAACGGCCAGCGGCCCCGGGCCGGGCAGCGGCCGACGATCAGCGGAGCGCGGCGGGGAGGGCCGCAACAACGTCTGGCGGTTTGAGGATCAGCCGCATGTCGAGCCGTCCGGTGCTGAACACGTCCGGCTCGAAGTCGTCGGTTTCTGGATCGGGCTGCGGTTCTTCCTCGGGCAACGGCTCGAACGGATCTCCCGGAGCCGGCTCTTCCTCCCGTCCCTGATCCTGTCCGGGATCCTGTCCGGGATCCTGTTCCTGACCCTGTTCCTGTTCCGGCGCCGGCTCCTGGCCGCCAGGTGGTTGCCGTGCCGGCACCGAAACCTCGGGTCGAGCCGGCTCTGCTGAGGGCGACTGACCTTCGGTCTGCGCGGGCGCCTGCCCCTGCACTGGTATCGGCGCTCGACCCGGCACCGGCGCCACGCGACGGTCGGGGGGCTGAGCGCTTCGCCCCGGACCGACGACGCGCGATTGGCCCCGGGGGACAGTACGCGGTGAAGCGGACCCGGCTGGTTCCGTCCCAGAACCCCTGAGCACCGAAGGCTCGTCCGCTCCGGGCGCTTCCCCGGTGGCCCCTCCACCCCCGCTCCAAGTGCCGCCGCCGCCGCCGGACGTACCCGCCGTGCTCTCAGTCCCTTCCGTGCTTTCCTCCGTCGGCTCTTCCCAGGCCGGCATCGGTGGAAACAGCAGATCGCGTACTTGACCCGGATTCTGATACACCCTCGGAGCCAGGGCCGCGGCCGAACTGTCCGCGTGGGCGCGCAGGAGGGCCGGGATGGCCAGCTCGTTGGCGAGGATGTGGGGGTTGAACTCAGGCATCGTGAGCCGGTGCTCGAGAGCAAAGGCCCGGAGGTAGTGGTTGATCGCCTTTTCGCGGCGACCATCCTCCGCGGCGAGTCTGCCCAGCTGGTAGTGGCTCCAGGCGTGGCTCGGGTTGATCTCGAGCACCTTGCGGAACTCCCGTTGGGCCTGCTTCGCACGACCCGACGATTCGTAGAGAAGCGCCAGGTTGTAGTGGGTCGAGAGCCGTTCCGGATCGACCTCGAGAGCACGACGGTAGAAATCCTCCGCCTGGCCGAAATCGCCCGCCAGGGCCATGAGGTTGGCCAGATCGTTGAGCAGGGCGACATCTCGAGGCGACGACTCGAGCAGTGCGAGCTGCACGGCAATCGCTTCCGCGAGCCCTGCAGGAGCCGCGGCGACGGGCGGCACGACCGGTGCCAAAAGCAGAAGCAGCGCCGCGAAAGCCGCGATCCGTGCGTGTCGAAGATACCGATTCATGCTCACCAACTTCAAGAAAATAGCACAGACACCTGGCAGGAACGAGATCCCGTGTAGGATGCCTGCGGCTGATGCAACTCGCGAAGCGGATCGAGCTGCTGGTCGGTCCCTACGACCGATACGAACGGCATCTCGTGGTCGGCCGCCTGCTTCGCCAGGCGCTTCCGGCCGCGCGGGAGGGCCTCCGGATTCTCGACGTCGGAGGGCGCTCGGCGCTGCTGACCCAGTTCACGCGAGATCGTGTCATCTCGATCAACATGGACGGCACCGGCGACCTGCGAGGCAGCGGGTACGCCTTGCCTTTCAGGGACGGCTCCATGGAGGCGGCCGTCAGCATGGACACCCTCGAGCACCTTCCCGAGGACACGCGCCTTTCGTTCATTCGTGAGTGTCTGCGGGTCGCGCGGCTCTGCACGATCATCGCCGCGCCCCTCGGGAGCGAGGGGCACCGCGCCTGCGAAGAGCGCCTGGACAATCTCTATCGATCCGTTTGCGGGGAACCGCACCCGTATCTCAGCGAGCACCTGCTCCACGGCTTGCCCGAGCTCCATCAGCTGGAGGCCTACCTGCCGAACCTGGAGGTGCGAAAGGCGAGCCTGCTCTACGCCGGGGACTATCTCAGCCAGGCGCGCGCCTTCGAACGGTCGATTCGCTTGCGCGCCCAGCCTAAATGGAGGCGGCGTCTGTCGAGCCTCGCCATCATGATCTCCACCGCTGCGCTCTTCAACCCGGTCCGTCTCCACGAGGAACCATCCGCGACGACCAACAGGTTCTACTGGCTGCTGCAAAAGTGAGCCCGGCTCGCCCGATTTTCGCCAAATCCCTGTAACGAACCCCTCCCGGCGTCGATTGGGTGTATTGAAGGCGCATTTTTGGAGGTAATCTCGGTTTGGACTCGTGGAGGATCGACGCAAAAAGCCAAGGCAGGCGTTACCCCAGCGGTTCGCTGCGGTCGATCTCGTCGTCCACGGCTTTCGCGCGGGCGACCCGGCGGCCACGGAAGCGGTCCGAACACGGGTTCGGACGATCCTGTCGTTTCGCGGCTATGGAATGTCCCGCGAAGAGCGGCAGGACGTGGAGCAAGAGGTGATGACCCAGGTCTGGCAGGCGGCCAACCGGCCGGACACCGACCTCGGGCCGCGTTTCTGGGGCTTTGTGGAAGTGGTGACGGCGCGGCGGTCCATCGACTGGCTCCGTACCCGCCGCCGCCACGGCGAGCTCGACCCGAAACTCGTGGACAGCGGCGCCAGCCCACTCGATTCGGCCATGTCGAGCGAGCAGAAGGAGCTTTCCGCCGCCGTGCTCCAGCACCTGCCGGAGCCCTGCCGCGAGCTGATTCACCTTCAGATCGGCCAGGAAAAGAGCTATCGCGAGATCTCCGCGTTGCTGGGCAAGAGCGAAGGTGCGCTCAGGGTCCAGATGCACCGATGCGTCCAGCGCGCCAGGGAGATCGTGACGGAGATGGAAGCACAAGACCGCCAGAACGGCACCCGAGCCGAGGAGGGCTCATGAGCCATTCAGAGATGAATCTGCAGCTCGCCGACTACGCCGCGGGAGGCCTCGAGCCCAAAGCCCGCGGCCGTCTCGAGGAACACCTGACCGAGTGCGCGGACTGCGCCGAGTGGTTGGCAACCTACCGCCTGCTGTCGTCCGGAATCGAGACCGATACCCATCCCTCGAGCCGGCTGATCGCCGAGTTCGCCCTGGCTGCGGACAATGTGTCCCAATTCGAGCGTGGGCGGATTCTCGACCATCTCGAGACCTGCACGGACTGCGCGCGCGAGGTCGACCTGAGCCGGAAAGCGGTCAGGGCGGCTCGAGCGGAACCCGCGTGGCAGGCGGCGGCCGACGCGGATCGCAAGCGGCCTTTCGAGCGTCTTCAGCTCTGGGCCCGGACCCAGGTGGAATCGCCCATGCGGCTGGCGGCGGCTGCTGGTCTGATCCTGGCCGTGGTTATCGGCACGGGCGTCCTCCTCAGCCCGGCGGACAGCGGAGGGTCGAGCTCGACCACGGCTCTTCATGGGACCAGTGTCCTCGAGGCCGGAGACCAGATTCTTATGGCCGACACCTCTGTCGAGAAAGGCGCGGATGTGACCGTCCGCGCCGGCACGGTCGTCGCCCTGGGTGAGGGATTTTCCGTAGCGTCCGACGCGTCGCTTACGATTGAATTGGAAAAACGTGGGCCGGAGCTTTGAGTCTCCGGGCCGACATTTGACATAACTAGCAATCGTCCAACGTAACTGTAAAGGAGCAAGACATGCGAAATCGTCAACTTCTGTTCACCGCGGTGCTCGCCCTGGCGGCACTCATTCTCGCAACCGGTGCCGCGAACGCGCAAACCGGAACCATGTTCGTCAAGAACAACAAGGTCGGAATCGGCGCGGACAACCCGACCAAGATCCTCCATCTCAAGAGCTCGGCCGGCGGAGGCGCTGGCTTCCGCATGGAAGAAGCTGGAGCCGGCGTGTTCAACTCGGATTGGTTTTTTCAATCCACCGCCGTTGGTGCGTTTCAGATCTCGAACGCCGACGGTGGCGGCGGTGTGATCTATATGGATCCCGGTCAGCAGGCCTCCCTTTTCGTTCTGCGCGGCAACAAGATAGGCATCAACCAATTCGTTCCGGTTGCAACGCTCGATGTCAACGGCACGATCGCCTCGAGATCGACCATCATTCATCCCGACTACGTTTTCGAGCCCGACTACTCGCTCGAGTCGATCGAGGACCACGCGGCCTACATGTGGGAGAACAAGCACCTTCCTGCCGTGGGCGCTGGGCAGTACGATGACGAAGGCAGGGCCGTGATCGATTTCACCGCTCGTAGTCAGGCCGTTCTCGAAGAGCTCGAGAAGGCGCATGTCTACATCGCCACGATGAACGGGCAGCTCACGGAGCTGCGGGCGCAGGTCGAGGAGCTCAAGGCGGCTCAGACCCAGTAGTCCGTGCACCGGTGCGCGCTGAGCCGCGCTCCGTTTCGAACCGGCTCGAGGCGGCGGGAGTCCAAACGGCCCGCCGCCTCTTTTTTCTTCCCTTGTTACAGCGCTCTTGCACGCCCGATAGCCGACACGTAACCGAACCTGTCGGGAAATCCTTGCCGGGAAACCGACTCGAGATGCTATCGTGCGCCGCAACTTGCCCGTGACTTCGAAATCCCTGGCCTGGGCCTTCTGCATGGTCCTGTTCGCGGCGAGCACCGCCGGCGCGGCCGTTTTCCGCGTCAACGTCACCGGCGGAGCGGACACCGGCGGATGCGGATCGGAGCTCGCGCCCTGCGCCACCATCCAGCACGCCATCGACCTGGCGGCGAACGGAGACGCGATCCTGGTCGCCCAAGGCACCTACCTCGGCAACGCCAACTGCGACTTCGGACAGTTCGCCGTTGCCTGCATTCGCAAGAACCTCTCGCTGCTGGGCGGTTTCACCAGCGCCAACTGGCTGGAGCCGGACCCCGACGCCAACACCACCGTCATCGACGCGCAGGGAACCAAGCGCGGCGTAATCGTCCGCGGCCCGGCGGTGACCGCAACCGTCCAAGGCTTCACGATTCGCAACGGCGTCACCGCCGGCGATGCTCCTCAGTCGGGCGGCGGTCTGGTCGCCTTTCTGGCCGACGTCACTCTCCTCGACCTAATCCTGCAAAACAACGTCGCCGACGGAGTCTCCAATACCCAGGGTAGCGGCGGCGGCGTCGGGATCCTGGGCAGTAGCACGGATATCTCCTCGGCCACTCTCGAGCGGCTGACCTTCACCGGCAACGAAGCCAGAGGAGGCCATGGCACCAACGCTCAGGCGGGCCTGGGTGGCGGGCTGATGGCTGTGCAGGCGATCGTGACCGGTTCCCAACTCCACTTCGAGAACAACAAGGCCATCGGCGGCAACCTCAACGGACCCGGCACGCCGCGTCCACCGAACGACGGGCTCGGAGGCGGTGCGGCCTTTACCTTCGGTGCGGATGTGACGATCGACGGCCTGACCGCGATCAACAACACCGGCACTGGCGGAAATGGCGACACCCTGAATGCCGGCTGGGGCGTAGGCGGGGGAATCTACGGGGAAGGCTTCACCACCGCGCCCAATCTCGTCAAGCTGACGCTCACCGACGCGGAGCTGCGCGACAACGTGATCGTGGGCGGCGTGGCTCCGACACCCGGAGGCTGCGCCGGCGGTGGCCTGTTCTCGACCGGCGTCGAGCTCAACTTCAACCGGATCGCCGTCATCGGCAACAAGGCCGAAGGCGGAAGCGGCGGCACCGGCACCGCCGAAGGTGGCGGAATAGCGATCTGGGAGCCCAGCACCATCAATACGATCCGCAACAGCATCTTCGCCAAGAACGAGGTCAAGGGCGGCCTCGGCAGCAGCGGTGGTGGTTTGCGGGTCCTGGCCTCCGTCCTCACGCTGACTCACAACTCGTTCGTGGATAACCGGTTCGCCGCGGGTTTCTCGGGACTCGGCGCCGGCATGGCGATCGGCCCTCAGTTCCCCAGCGGCCCGACCGCGACTCTCAATGCCAACTACAGCATCATCGCGAATCACGCCGGACCGGCGTCCGAGGACACCGTCTTCATTCAGGGTAACGGCGGCGTCAACGCCACCGGCAACTTCAATCAGAACCTCTTCATGGGCAACACCAACGACACCAACCGGGTAGGGGACGGATCCGGATTCCAGGTTGGCATCTACAACATGGCGCCCGACAATCTGTTCCCTGCGGGATCCGCGACCTTCTTCGTCAACCCGGCAACAAACGACTACCACGTGCAAAACGTCACGCCCCCAGTCAACTCGGCGACCAATAGTCCCTCCGAGGCGGTGGACTTCGACGGCGCCGCGCGCACGGCGCCGCGCGACATTGGCGCCGACGAGTTCGGTGCGGCGGCGCACCGGCTCTCGATCCGCAAACTCGGCGCCGGCACCGGTCTGGTGACCAGCGCGCCTGGCGGCATCAGCTGCGGCGCCGACTGCAACGAGGTCTTTGCGGAAAACCAGATCGTAAACCTCACGGGCGACGCCGACCCGGGATTCGTTTTCGGCGGCTTCGGCGGCGACCCGGACTGCGGAGACAATTCGGTGGTCGTCGATGCCGACAAGCAATGCGACGCGACTTTTTCGGCGCCTCCACCGGGCACGATCATCGTCGAGAAACAGACCAACCCCGATGGCCGCCTCGAGACGTTTCAGTTCAACGGCGCGATCAACGGCAGCATCGCCGACAACCAGCAACTCACCCTCGGAAATCTCGCGCCTGGAACCTATCTCGTGACCGAGGCCGACCATCCGCTCTTTCACCTCACTTCGATCGTCTGCGACGACGGCAACAGCTCCGGCAGCATCGGCAACTTGACCGCCACCTTCCAGGTCGAAGCCGGCGAGACCGTCAAGTGCACCTTCAACAACTCCCTGACCACCTGCTCGGTGGGAGGATCGCCTGACAGGGTGCTGCCCAACCAGACCGTCACGACCACCGTCCTCGAGCAGGCCTGCAACAGCATTACCGCCGGCCCCTACACGGTAGGACCCCCCAACGGCAACGTCACCTTCGAGGCTCTGGAGATAGTCCTCCGCGACGACTTCGTGGTCAACGGCCTGTTCACGGCTCGCAACAACGTCCCGTGAAGCCGGCCGCGGCTCGCGCCTGACCGAAGCGGCGTCTCCTGGCTGCCGTGAAGCAGCGATATCATCGGCGCCATGACGCAAAGCCCCGAGACGGTCAACCACTACTCGGATCGGTACTGGAACGACCTTCCCGAGGTCGTTCGCTACATGTGCCGGAACGCCACCGGCAACGAAGACCTCTGGTGGACCGGCTACCTGAAGCAACGCTACGCATCGCCGCCCCGCAAGCGCGCGCTGATGATCGCGTGCGGGAACGGCTGGGTCGAGCGTGAGCTCTTCGATCTCGGGGTCGCCAGCCACTTCGATGCCTTCGACCCGAACCCCGCCTATCTGGAGCAGGCCGACCAACTCAAGGAAGACCGCTCAATCGACTACTTCCAGGCCACCTTCACCGACTTCAAGAGCGAGCATCAATACGATCTGGTGATCAACGTCGCCGCTCTGCACCATGCCCAGTACCTCTACAAGTGCACTCAGCGCCTGGCCTCGGCGCTCGCGCCCGATGGTCTCCTGATCAGCTGGGACTACGTGGGTCCGAGCCGCAACCAATACTCGGACAGCCATCTCGCACTCATGCAGAAGGCGAACCAGGACCTGCCGGAGCGGTTTCGATCAACACATTCCTTTCGCCCTCCCCTGCGAACGATCGTGACCGGCGATCCCACCGAGGCGGTTCACGCGTCGGAGATCTCGAGAGCCATCGAGCACTACTTCACGATCGAGGAATGGCGCGAGCTCGGCGGCGGCATCGCCTATCAGATCCTCTGGAACAACATCGCCGAGTTCGAGAAAGGCGACCCCGAGGCGCGGGAGGTTCTCGACCGCTTGATCGAGCTGGACGCGGAACACACGCGTTCGCGTCGCGTGCCGAACCTGTTTGCGTTTGCCGTTGCTCGACCGCGCTCCACCGGAACGCGCCTGGCAGCCATCTACGACCGACATGCCAAAGAGCCGACCAGGGAAGCCCTGTCCAGCCTGCTACTCAAGAACCACTACCCGGGTGAGCTCTGGCGCAGGCTCTTCGTCCGGAACTCCTAGCCGACCTTTTCGATCCAGAAATTGCCGCCGGTGTTCTTCAGGCACAGCGGCATTCGCTCGGCGAAGAACTTGCGGTGCTTCGCGGCGAGAAAGTCCTGGAAGTAGCGCAGCCGATAGGCGCTGTTGCCGGTCAGAAACGACCGCAGCATATAGATCTCGCTCCAGGCTCGGCCTTCCTCGACCCACTCTCTCGGATACTCGAAGGGGTAGAAGATGTCGTGAAAGTGTACCCACACGCCGGTCTCGAGGCGCGGCAGAATCTCGAAGAGGATCCAGTTGACGTCCGAGCCGGCTTTGCTGACATGCGTCGAATCGATAAAGAGAATGTCTTTCGCCCGCAGCTCTCGAAAGAGCTCCAGGTCCACGTCTTGAAGGCGTCGATCGATCATCCGGACACGCTTGCGGTCTCCTCGTTGCAGGAGCGAGTGCAACAGATCCGGATAGGGCTCGATGAAGGTCAGGTCAATAGCACCGTCGAAGAAATGCTCATTGGTATCCAGGGTCACCGCCGACGAAAACCCGGAGCCGACCTCGATCAAGCGCTTGGGCTCCAGCAACCGGATCATGCTATGGAGAACGATGGCGTCGGAGTAGGAGTACGAGTGATTCTCATAGCGATAGCGAAACCCGCGCTTCGATTCGGCCGTGAAAGGGATCGACTCGTATAGATCGGCAATGGCGCGCAGCAACTCGAGCTGCTCGTTCTCTCTCAGGTCTACATCGAGGATCTCCCGCTCGTGTTCGAAGATCCTGTCGCGGTCTGCCTCGAGCTCGGCCAGGTTCGGATACGGCGAATAGAAATGGCCAGGTGGCCAGGTCCGAATTCGATGCAAATCGAATGCGTCGGTCGCAAAAAAGAGCTCGTGATGAGCCCGCTTGAGCTCCTCGTGCCTCGCCACGAGCTCCTCATGCTCCAGCAAAAGAGGCGATCGCGGAACGTCCGTTCGGGAGTTGCCGGTCAGGCCGGAGAGCATCGATCGGAGACGAGCCAACAATTCACTTCACCGGCGCCGATGCTATCCTAACTTGAGCATGGCGACGTCGTGCGCAATGGCGCCCTAGACTGGGCCGAGATTACCGCCTCAACCCTCGCAACCGGTCATGAAAGTCTGGATCTCGCGCCTTCTCGGACTCCTCGTCGGTGTCCCAGCCGCTCTGCTCTTGTATCGATCCCTGCTTACCGCGGGAGTCGGCGAACACCTTTGGGGCGACAATTTCGACAGCAAGCTCACCTATTGGATCTTCCAATGGGGGCACCACATCCTTGCCGAAAAGTGGGATTGGTTGAACTTCTGGAACGCCAATTCTTTCTATCCTCACGCCGAGACGCTCGCCTACTCAGAGTCCTTCATCGGCTACCAACTCGTCCACATTCCGCTCCGCATGCTCGGCCTGTCGCCACTCACGGCCATCTATTCAACTCTGGCTCTCTTCGTCGTCCTGGGCTGCTCGCTGACCAACCTTGCGCTGGATCGCATCGGCGGATTCA
>CALZIK010000164.1 GCA_945787635.1 Thermoanaerobaculia bacterium
ATCCACACCGGTGCGGCCTCGAGCCAGCCGGCCGGCAGTAGGCGGGTCAGCCGGATCGCGCCGAGAGACGCCAGCGCCAGAACTCCGACCGCCAGCCCGACGCCGACGGTAAAGGTCAGGCCGTACCGTATGGAAGCGGCCTGCGCGGTGGCCGTGGCGGCGACGCCCGCCGCGATCAGGCCGAACGTGACCGCCCGCGCCCACCGGGAGGCCGGAATCGGCTCGACGTCGGTGCGCAGCACCCGCAGGGGAGGCACCCGCCGCACCGCCACGAGCGGCGCGAAGCTGAACAGCAACGCGGTGCCGAGTCCCAAGGCCAACCCGCGCACGAAAGACAGCGGCTGCCATAGCCCGATGCGCACGCCCTCGGGCAGGAGATCGGCGGTGAAAATGGGCGTCAGGGCCAGAGCCCCGACGCCGACGACGATGCCGATCAAGCTGCCAACGAGCCCCAGTGCGACGGCCTGTCCGAAATACAATCCAAAGACCTCACGTGGACGGAATCCCAGCGAGCGCAAGACCGCCATGGCGTCCATCCGGCCGGCGAGCCAGGCGCGGGTGGTCTGGGCGACTCCGACGCCGCCCAGAAGCAGGGACAGAAGCGCCACCAGTCCCAGGAACCGATCGACCCGGCCGAGCGCCCTCCTCACGGCGGGCTGCACCTCGGCGTAGGTTTCGACGCGATAGCGGTTCTTGATGGCGGGCAAAGCCCGAATCTCCTCGGCCAGGGCGGCGAGCTCTTCGCGATTGGCCTCACCGGGTATCCGAATCAGGGTCCGGTAGGTGATGCGGCTGCCGAAGCGCTCGAGATCCGCGCGCGCGAGACCCTCTCCGGAGACGAAGACCCGCGGTCCCATGGTGAGCGCCAGGCCGATCCGGTCGGGCTCGGAGTTGACGATCCCCGAGATCTCGTAGATCTCCCGGCCGAGGCGCAGGCGATCGCCGATCACCAGGCCCAGGCGAGAGAGAAGGTCGGGTGCCACCACTACCCGGTTCGGCGCCAGCAGCTCGGCCAGGGGCTCCGCGGGCTCGAGGGCGAGCCGGCCATAGAACGGATAGGGTCCTTCGACGGATTTGAGCTCGACCAGCTGGCTCGGGCCGGCTATGTCGGTACCGTCTTCGGGGACCGCGGCGACCACGGTCGCCATCTCCTTGAGCGTCGCGCGGCGGTTGCCCCTTTTCGAGTCGAGGAGGGCGACGACCTCGTCCGGCAACGGCTCGCGACCCTCGATGGCTACGTCGGCGGCCATGAGCTGGCGGGCTTCGCCGCCGACCGCGGTCTCCAGACCCTCGCTCAGACCAGCCACGGCGACCACGGCCGCGACGCCGACCGCCAGGCAGGCAACGAAAAAGCCCAGCCGGCCGCGCGAGCCGCGAGACTCCCGGGCCATGTAGCGCAGATACTGCGTGGTTTTCATCGGCCCCCGGATCCTTCGTCCACCAGGCCACCGCCGTTCAGGTAGAGACGGCGATCGGCCACCGCCGCCACGGCGGGGTCGTGAGTGACCAGCACGAGAGTCGTGCCGCGCCGGCTCTTGAGGTCGGCGAGAAGCTCGAGCACTCGCGCGCCCGTCGCTGCATCGAGGTTCCCGGTAGGCTCGTCGGCCAGGAGAATCGGGGGGCGCGTGGCGAAGGCGCGGGCCAGAGCAACGCGCTGCTGCTCGCCGCCCGAGAGCTGGGCGGGATAGTGGTGGCCGCGGTCGGCCAGGCCGACCTCATCGAGGAGAGCGGCGGTTCTCTGATCGGGCCGGTCGAGGCGGGCGAGATCGATCGGCAGGCGCACGTTCTCGGCGGCGGTGAGATTGCCGAGCAGCTGGAACGACTGAAACACGAAGCCGATCTTCGACCGCCGCAGCATGGCGAGATCGTCCTCGGAGAGGTTCTGGATCTCCCGGCCCTCGATCAAGACGCGCCCCGAGGTGGGGTTGTCGAGGCCGGCGATGAGGGCGAGCAGGGTCGACTTTCCGCTGCCGGAGGGCCCGAGAATCGCCACCGACTCGCCGGCCGCGATCTCGAGGTCGACCTCGTTCAAGACGGTGAGCTCCTGGTCGCCCGACCGGAATCGCTGGGTCAGCCGCTCGAGCCGGATCAGGCCGGATGAAACGCTGGGTGCGGGAGGTTCTGGCACGAACTGCATACTACGTGGGAAGCCGGTGATTGTTACCATGCGCGCGGACGATGCGTACGCAGTGCCTGCACCTGGGAGCGCGCCTGGCGGCGCTCGCCTTGTTATTCGGCTCGCTGGCCTGTGGGGATGCATCGCAACCGGCGGCGGAGCTCGCTTCCGCCGATTCTGCGCTGGAGGCTAGAGGAGATGACGAGCGGCCGGCGCCGGAAGATTCAGCGGCAACCGAGATGGTGGGCCGGCAGCGGGTGCTCTTTCTGGGCACCAGCCTCACAGCCGGTCTGGGTCTCTCGGAGACCGAGGCCTATCCAGCGAGGCTCTCCGCGCTCCTCGAAGAGCGCGGGCTCCCGATCGAAGCGATCAACGCCGGTGTCAGCGGCGACACCACCGCCGGAGGACTCGAGCGTCTGGATTGGCTGCTGCGGGTACCGCCGGACATCGTTCTGATCGAGCTTGGCGCGAACGACGGGCTGCGGGGTCTTCCGACCGAGATGACCGAGGCCAATCTGCGGGAGGCGATCGCCAGGATCGAAGCGGCCGGCGCGACGGTGATCCTCGCCGGCATGATGATGCCGCCGAACTACGGAGAGGACTACACGCGCGAGTTCGCGGCGATCTTCCCACGGGTGGCGGAGCAGACAGGTTCGGTTCTGCTGCCTTTTCTGCTCGAAGGCGTAGCCGCGAACCCCGAGCTCAATCTGCCCGACGGCATCCATCCGAACGCCGACGGGCACGAGCGCATCGCGAGCCACTTGCTGCCCTTTCTGGTCGAGGCGCTGAGTCGGTGATCGCCGGTGTCGCGCAAGGGTAAAATCCGGGCGAGGGAGGTTTCTTCATGGGCAAGATCACCAAGTGGACTCTCAGGATCTTCGGTCTCGTCGCGCTGGTCGCGGCGATCCTCTTGATCCCAACGATCTGGTTCAAGCCGTGGTCGATCGACCACTTCTACGGGCGGGTGTTCGCGACCTTCGCGCTGCGTCATCCGATGATGCTCTCGAGCATGCGCTTGCTCGAGCCGATGGGCATGCGCTTTCACAACAACGATCTCGACGACATGTCGGTCGAGTTCCAAAAGAAGGAGGCCGTCTGGCTCGACAAGCAGCTCGACATCCTTCGAAGCTACGACCGCGAGGGCATGAACGAGGAGGACGGACTCTCCTACGACATCCTCGACTGGTTTCTCTCCGACCAGCAGGAGGCCAACCGCTGGATGTTCTACGACTACCCGGTCAACCAGCTCTTCGGCATCCAGAACGGCCTGCCGGACTTTATGGTTTCGACACACTTTCTGAGCGATCCCCGCGATGTCAGGGACTACATCGCTCGGGTCGACCAGTTCGGCCGGGCGTTCGACCAGGTGATGGCGGGACTCGAGATCCGCGAGGAGATGGGGATCGTGCCGCCAAAGTTCGTCATTGCTCGGGTGCTCGAGGAAGTCCGCGGCCTGATCGCGCCGGCGCCGAAGGACAACGTTCTCTACACCCATCTGGCGGAAAAGACCGCCGAACTCGAGGGGCTCGAGACCGCCGAGCGCGATGAGCTCCTGACCGAGCTCGAGACCGGCATCGAAGGGACGGTCTACCCGGCATACCGGCGCCTGGTCGAGTACTTCGAGCATCTCGACACGGTCGCCACGACGGACGATGGTGTCTGGAAGTTCCCCGACGGAGACCAGTTCTACAACTCCCAGCTTCGTCACCACACCACCACCGACCTGACCTCGGATCAGATCCACCAGATCGGACTGTTGGAGGTCGACAAGCTCCAATCCGAGATGAAGGCTATTCTCGAGGCCGAAGGGTACGACGTCGAGGACTTCGGCGCGACCATGCGCGCGCTCAACGCCGAGGAGCGGTTTTTGTACCCGGATACCGACGAGGCGCGCGAGCAGATCCTGGCCGACTACCAGACGATCATCGACGAGATCGACGCCGGCCTCGAGGGCATCTTCGACATCCGGCCGGAAGCTGGGGTCAGGGTCGAGAGAATCCCCGAGTTCAAACAGGAGGGCTCGGCCGGCGCCTATTACGACTCGCCGCCCTTCGACGGCTCGAAGCCCGGCACCTTCTACGTCAACCTGCGCGATGTCGCGGAGATCCCTAAGTACGGCATGCGCACCCTGGCCTACCACGAAGCGATTCCCGGCCACCATTTTCAGATCGCGATCGCACAAAGTCTGACCGGCATGCCTTTCTTTCGCCGGGTGATTCCGTTCACCGCCTACACCGAAGGCTGGGCCCTGTACACGGAGCGGGTCGCGGCCGAGAACGGCTTCCAGGACGATCCGTTCGACCGACTGGGCTACCTGCAGGGCCAGATCTTCCGGGCCGTACGGCTGGTGGTCGATACCGGCATTCATGCCCAACGCTGGACCCGCGACGAGGCGATCGAGTACATGGTCGCCAACACCGGCATGCCCGAGGGCGACGTCGTTGCCGAGATCGAGCGCTACATCGTCAATCCGGGCCAGGCGTGCGCCTACATGATTGGCCGCCTCAAGATCCTCGAGCTGCGCGAGCGCGCGATGAATGCTCTGGGCGACCGGTTCTCACTGCCGGAGTTTCACAACGTGGTTCTGACCAACGGAGCCATGCCGTTGAGCCTGCTCGATCAGCAGGTCAACCGGTGGATCGAGAAGAAGGGCGGTGCTACCGAGCGGGGCAGGCTCGGCTAGCAGCGCGACGCCCTAGGCCGCTTTCGGCAGTCCGCCGGTCAGACGCAAGAACCAGCGCATGCACCGGTGGCCGACATCGACCGGAGCGCAAAACATCATCGGGCAGCCGCCCGGAATCACGCTGAGCCCCTTGTCCCGGCAGAGGGCGACCGCTTCTTCAGAGACGCTGCCGGCGCCGAACGCTCGGTGCATCCAGACGTGTGGAACGCCCAGCTCCACGCACTGGCGGGCGACCTCGAGGGTGGCCTTCGGGTGGGTCGCGATGACCACCGCGTCGATCTCGCCGGGGATGCTGCCGAGGTCCGGATAGCAGACCGCTCCCTCCAGGCTCTCGGCCTTCGGATTGACCGGCAAGACCTCGTAGCCGCTGTCGCGCAGCTTCCGGAAGATGGTGTTGGCGGCCTCGGTCTTGGTGCGCGAAACGCCCGCGATCGCGATCCGTTTCTGCTTCAGGAATTGGTCGATGGCCTCGTTCGAGCTCGGGTCGTGTTTCATGGCGCGTACCTCCGAGCCTCATCCTCGCGCGTACGCGTCGAGTGGGGAAACACCCTTTTGAGTGGGGACCTCGGGGCCTACCTCGAGCCGCCCAGCACGACTTCGCCCGCCGCCGGCTCGGTCTGTTCGAGCTCGCGCACCAGCCGGTCCGCCTTGTAGACCTTGCGCAGGGCCTCCATCATGATCGCCGGGTGGACGACCACGGTGCGGTTCATCGACTCGTCGAACCAGTAGGCGCCGGCGATCGAGTGGATGTTGCCGTCGAAAGCCAGGCCGACGAGATGGCCGTTCTTGTCCACGAGCGGGCTTCCTGAGTTCCCGCCGGTGATGTCGGTGGTCGCGACCGCGTTGAATCTGGTTTTCATGTCCAGCCGATCCTTGGCCTCGATCCAGCTCGGCGGGAGCCGGAACGGGTCCTCGCCGGTAGTGCGCTCATAGAGGCGTCCGGTCTGGGTGAAGGGCCCGATCTTCTTGCCCTTTTCCTGCCAGCCTTCGATCGCTCCATAGGTCACCCGCAGGGTGAAGGTCGCGTCGGGGTAGAGCGACGTGCCGTGGATGGCGAATCTGGCGGAGGCGATCTTCTCGTAGGCCGCCTCCTGGACAGCCTCGACCTCATCCTCGTAGCGCTGCCGCAGCGCGCGGGCATCCTGGTCGACCGTCAGCGCCAGCTGGATCATCGGATCGTCCGATGCCTTGATCGCCTCGGCGCCGCCCTCCCACAGGGCCTTACGAACCTCGACATCGGCCAAACGAGTACCGCCGACCAGCGTCTCGGCCTTCGAAAGCGGCGACTGGCTGCCGAGGATGTGTCCGACGTGCGGGCTGTCGGGGCCGAGCCACTCGCGCATCTTTTCGAGCGAGAACGCAAGTTGGAGGGTCTCGAGATCCGAGTAGATCGGGCGCGGAGCCAGCAGCGCCTGCTCGAGGCGGGGGAGGGCGGTGTCGCGGTATTCGCGCAAGCGCTCTTCGCTGGGTTTTCCGCGCTCGGCTGCGGCCCGAACCAGATCGCGAGCGTAGTCGAAAAGCTGGCCGTTGAAGGCACCTAGCCTCTCGAGGAACAGGTGCTCTTCGTAAAAGCCACGATAGGCCTCGTTGGCCGCGTCGATGTCGTCCCAGGAGGAGCCATAGGCCTGCTGCATTTTCGGGTCGGCGGCGACCCCCGCTCTTAGCGTTTTCTCCTCCGCCTGCTTGCGGGCAAAGACCTCGTCGTTCATCAGCGCCTGGAGCTGATTTCGCCGGACCTTGATCGCGTTTTCGATGCCGAGCAGAGGCGACTGCGCGCGCCTGTGGGCCTCGTCGCCGGTTGTGCCGTACTGTGCGAGGCGGCCGCGGAGCTCTGAGTAGCGCAGCAGCCAGAGTGGCAGCACGACATCGCGCTCCCACTTGAGATCGGAAAGGGTCAGTTGCCGGTCGGTGCTTCCCGGATGTCCGGAGATGAAGACCGCCTCACCCGCGGCGGCGCCCTCTTCGCGCCACTTGAGAAAGTGAGGGGTGGCCGCGGGCTTGTCGTTTTCATAGACCCGCATCAGGGTCATGTCGAGACACCAGCGCGGAAAATTGAAGTTGTCGGGGTCGCCGCCAAAAGCCGCGATCGGGCTTTCCGGCGCGAACACCAGCCGGACGTCGTTGTAGCGCTTGTACTTGTAGAGAAAGTGCTGGCCGCCGTTGTAGAGGGCGACGGTTTCGCAGGTGAGCTTGCCCGTCGGCGCGGTTTCCGAGTCCGACTCGCACTCGGTCTCGATGCGGGTCAGGAGCTGCTGACGGGCCTCCTTGGCGTCCTGTTCGCTCTTGCCCTCGGCCGCGGCGGCGACCCGGTCGGTGATGTCCACGCTCTCCAGCAAGACGGACATGTGGTCGCCGGGGCAGACGGCTTCGTCCTCGAACGAGCCGGCGAGAAAGCCGGTTTCTTCGAGGTTGTTCTCGGCGCTCGAAAGGCGGCTGATGCAGCGCCGGGCGCAATGATGGTTGGTCAGGATCAGGCCGCTGGGTGAGACAAACGAACCGGTGCAGCCGCCCATGCGAGTGGTCGCGAGCCGGACCGTCTCGAGCCAGGCGTCGTCGATCTCGACGTCGTACTTCTCCTTGATGGCCTGGCTGGGAAAGTTGTCGAGAGTCCACATTCCCTCGTCGGCAAGAGCGGGGACCGCAGCGCAGAGCAGAAAGACGGCGGCGGCCGCCGAAGCGATTCGGACGGTTTTCTTCATGGCGATCTCCTGAGGATTCGATCTCGTCACGGGGCTATTGTAGCGGTCGACGTCCCTGTCGACCGTCCGAGGGCGGGAGACCGTGGTCTCCTGTCCCCCCAGGGGTCTAAGCGGTCGCAGTCTCCCGTGGGAACTCTCGGGCGAGGCGCCCCAAGCGGTCGAAGCGCCGGCGGCACGCCAGGCGGGTTCTCTCGAGATCAACGGCGTCGGACTCGAACCTCTTCTGGCGCTCGAGGTACTTGGCGGGATCCGTCCAGTCAGGTTCGGCATTGATGCGGTATTCGTCGCCGTTCCAGACCTCGTAAAGCGAGAACAGGCCGCTGGCGACCGCCAGGCGCACCAGCTCGACGGACTCGCCCTGCTCGGATTTCCAGCCGGTCGGACAAGGCGAGTGAAGGAGCAGAAAGCGCAGGCCGTGCATCGACAGCGCGGCCTCGAGCTTGCGCTCGAAGTCCTCGGGGTGCGCGATCGAGAGAGTCGCGGCGTAGGGGACCCGGTGGGCCACCATGATGGCCATCATGTCTTTCTTGTCTTCGCTCTTGCCGGTCGGGGTGGTTGTGGTCCGGGCGCCGGCCGGTGTTGCCGAGGAGCGCTGACCGCCGGTGTTGCCGTAGATCTCGTTGTCGTAGCAGATGTAGATGATGTCCTCGTTGCGCTCAGCGGCCGCCGATAGGGTGGCGATGCCGATGTCATAGGTGCCGCCGTCGCCGGCCCAGCAGATCACCTGGCCGTCCTCGTCGTTGAGATCTCGGACGCTGGCGATGCCGGTCGCGAAAGCGGGCGCGGAGGCGAAGGTTGTAGCCACTGTGGGCACGCCGTAGCTGGTCGTCGGATATGCGCCGGCGGTGACGATGCCACAACAGGCCGGGATCACCAGGCTGCAGGTCTGGTCCGCCCGGGCCAGAGCCCGGCCCAGCATCGTGAGCCCGACGCTCATGCCGCAGCCTCCGCAATTGGTGTTGCCGGGCCGCAGCAGGCACTCTTCGCTGCACGGCAGCGCCGGCTTCTCGAGAATGCCGGGACCGGCGGGAGCGCGCGGGGTCGTGGTCATCAGTGCACCTCCTCGCCGAGCGTGATCCCCATCCACACCGGCGGTGCCGCGGCGTCGCGCAGCGCCAGATCGGCAATCACCTCGTCCACGACGGCCGGAGTGACGTCACCTCCACCGATGCCCGTGAGGTAGTTCTGGATCAGCAGATCGTCTCGATGGCCCTGGAACGTGGCGCGCAACTCCTGCCAGAAGATTCCGCCCACGCCGGCGGCGTAGTTGCGGTCCAGAACCGCGAGCTTCGACGCCGAGCAGCAGGCCTGGCGGATTTCCACTTCGGGGAACGGGCGGAACATCTTGATCTTGACCAGGCCGAGGCGCTCGCCGTCGGCGCGCCGCCGCCGGACGACCTCGCGCGCGGTGGTCGCGATCGTGCCGCTCGCGACCAGGATGGAATCGGCGTCCTTTGTCTCGAAAGTCTGAATTGCGGCTCCCGGATCGCGCCCGAAGGTACTGTCGAAAAGCCGCCGGCACTCGTCGTAGGCGGTCGGCACGCGGCGCATGGCTTCGTCCACCTCGACGCGGTGCGAGAGGGTCTCGTGAGGCCATGCCAGGCCGCCCATCGTGGTTGGATGCGCGTGGCGCATCCGGTGCGGAAGATCGAGTGGCGGCAGGTAGCTGTCTACCAGCCATTGCTCGGGAAGGCGAGTTTCGGCCATCGTGTGAGAGACGATGAACGCGTCCATCGCCACCAGTGTCGGCAGCAGAATGCGGTGATCCTCCGCCAGCCGGAAGGCGAGGATGGTGGTGTCGAGGACCTCCTGGTTGGTCTCGCAGTAGAACTGCAGCCAAGGAAAGTCGCGCAACATTAGAGTGTCGCCCTGGTCGGCCCAGATGTTCCACGGCGGGCCGAGGGTTCGGTTGACCGCCACCATGACGATCGGCAGCCGGTAGAAACCCGCGACCATGATGTTCTCGACCATGTAGGCGAGGCCGTTCGACGAGCTGGCCGTGAATGAGCGCGCCCCGGCCAGCGACGCCCCGATCGAAACGCCCATCGCGGAGTGCTCGCTCTCGACCGGCACGACGCGGCCCTTGGTGAAAGGGAACTTGGCCACGTACTCGACGATCTCGGTTTGCGGTGTGATCGGATAGATGCCGCAGGCGGCGCCGCGAGCCTTGCGGTTGGCCTCGCCCGAGGCGCTCAGAGCGTAGCCGGCGGCGTGGTTCCCGGTGATGAGCTCGGTCGGCATTGCGGCGATCCCCTATAGGTGGCTCATGAAGACGACGTTGCGGGGGCACTCGGTCGCGCACACCGCGCAGCCCTTGCAGAAGGAATAGTCGAAAACGAAGTCGCGGCCGACGCGTTTGAGCACACCCTCCGGACAGTAGGTGACGCAGGCGTCGCATTCGTTGCAGACACCGCAGGAGAGGCATCGCTTGGCCTCGCTCGCGTCATCGAGACCGAGGTGGATCTCGTCGAAAGTCGAACGCCGGTCGCTCATGTCGAGGCTCTCGCCCGCGACCGCCGGTCGCCGCTCGAAGAGATGCAGCCTCATCGAATCGGCGAGGATGACCTCATTCCGTTCGACGTCGACGTGGCGCTTGGTTTCGGCCTTGGGCGTCTCGGGGTCGTCAAGCAGCGATCCCCCGGACATTGACTCGTGGATGTTACGAGCCGAGCGGCGCCCACTACCGATGGCCGCGGCTACAGTGCCGTCGCCGCTGGCGAGGTCTCCGACCGCGAAGACCGGCGTCTCGAGAAGGCCCAGGAGTCGACTTCCTTCCCGGACCTCGGTTCCCTCGGGGAAGACCGAGAGGTCGGCCGACTGCCCGAGAGCGAGGATCATTCGGTCGCACTCGACGTGGAAGTCGGAGCCATGAATCGGGACCGGTGCCCGGCGCCCGGAGTCGTCGGGCTCTCCGAGCTCCATCCGGAGGCACTCGAGTCGCAGCCGGTCCCTGTCGGCTCCGTTGCCGCGCGAGTCCCGAACGGCGGCTGCCACGGGTTGGACCAGGAAGTCCATCGTCACGCCTTCCTCGAACGCTTCGTCGATCTCTTCTGGGATCGCGGGCATTTCGTCGCGCGTTCGCCGGTAGAGGAGGCGCACCGACCGCGCTCCCAGCCGCAGCGCCGATCGGGCCGCGTCGATCGCCGTGTTGCCACCGCCCACGACCAGAACCTCGGCACCGTCGACCCGGACCTTGCCGCGCTTGACCCGGTCGAGAAACTCGATGCCCTGGACGATGGCGTCGGTGTCGCGCTGGACGCCGAGCTGAAGGTCTCGCAGTTCCTGCAATCCGGTCGCGACCAGGACCGCATCATGCGTTCGAGCGAGCTCGAGCAGTTTTTCCCGAGTGACGCGCCGGCCGGTCTCGATCTCGACTCCGAGAACTCGGATGCGCTCGATCTCGCGGTCGAGAACCGGGGCGGGCAGCCGAAACTCGGGGATACCGCCCCGCAGAATCCCCCCGGCTTCGCCACCGGCCTCGAGCACGGTCACTTGGTAACCCGATAGCGCCAGGTGGTAGGCCGCCGTCAGACCGGCGGGTCCCGATCCGACGATCGCGACGCGCTGGGGACGACGCTCGGCGGGGCGTAGCTCGACGACGCCGTGGTCGCCGGCATAGCGCTCGAGCTGGCGGACGTTGACGGCGCCATCGAGGGCGATGCGATTGCAGTTGTCCATGCACGGTGCCGGGCAGACCCGGCCGCAGACGGAGGGAAACGGCGTGGTCCGCAGCAGGATCCGGAGGGCCTCGTCGGTTTTCTCGCGTGCCAGTGCCTCGAGAAACCCCTGGACGTCGTTCCCGGCCGGGCAGATGTGGTTGCACGGTGGCACCATGCGCTGACGCCGGGGGCGTTGGGTGGCCCACTGGCCGGTTTGGATGCCGGGGACGCCGCCACCGGCGCCATCGAGGAAGCTCGGAGTGCGGCCGCGGCTCGCCCCCGGTGTGGGGCCGGGGGCGG
>CALZIK010000165.1 GCA_945787635.1 Thermoanaerobaculia bacterium
CCGCCTCCACCCCAAATGTGTAACCTATGTGTCCGGGTCGACCTGTTACCCATGTCTCCGGGCCGGACACAGGGGCGTCGACCGCTACAACCAGAGACGGTCCATTCGATAGATCGACCTCTGCAGCAGTCATGCGACAGAGTATCGGGGCCCCCCGACGCCACCCCGGCCCTGTGCCGGAAGGAGCGTCGGGCTGTCTCGCAGCGAGCCTCTCCTTGCTCGCGGAGAGACACACCGGCGCGACACTATCGGTACAGACGCCTCAGAGCCAAAACGGTCGACAGGGACCTCGACCGCTACAACCAGAAACGTCCATTCGATAGATCGACCTCTGCAGCAGTCATGCGACAGAGTATCGGGGCCCCTCGACGCCACCCCGGCCCTGTGCCGGAAGGAGCGTCGGGCTGTCTCGCAGCGAGCCTCTAGTCCGCAGCGGACATGAAGGAATCGTGTCCGATTAGCGGCTGAAAGGCCGGCCGTGTGCCTCGTACGAGCGAGGTCTTCCGAGTGAGACGAGGTACCGGCGGCCCACTATCGGCGCGAGCTATCGGAGTGCATGTGCGCGAGAAGACGGTCGACAGGTACGTCGAGGGCTACATTCCATGGCGAAACCAGTTGTGAGGGGACACCAAGGAATGGTGTCCCTGATGGTCCCCGATGGTGAAATACTCACCGTGTACAGGTAGACGGTCAAAAAGGAGCGGGGATGTCGTACACAGCCTACAAACTCATTCACATCGTGGGAATTCTGTTTCTGTTCACCGCCGCCGGCGGTGTCGCGCTCTATGCCGCCAACGGCGGCACCAAGGAGGGCAACGTCGGTCGGGTCTGGGTTTCCGCGATTCACGGCCTTTCCCTGGCACTGATCTTCATCAGCGGCTTCGGACTGGTGGCAAGGCTCGGGACCGGATTCCAGCCCTGGGTCTGGGCCAAGGTGGCGCTCTGGCTGGTGATCGGAGGCGTCGCGCTCATGCCGCTGCGCAAGCAGAGCCTGGGGCTGCCGTATCTCGTGTTGTTCCCCCTGCTCGGCGCCGTCGCCGCGTTCCTGGCGCTCTTCAAGCCCTTCTAGACCGGCAGGGATGACGGACACCGACGGCAAGGCGCGCGGCCAGGGGCGAGAGGGCGAGCGGCGGGGCAAACCGCTCACCTACACGAGCTATCTCAAGATCAACGAACTCCTCGATCTCCAGCAGCCGCTGTCGGAGGGGCCGGAGCACGACGAGATGCTTTTTATCGTCATCCACCAGGTCTACGAGCTCTGGTTCAAGCAGATCAACCACGAGGTGGACTTCGCTTGCCAGTTGCTCGAAGAAGACGAGGCCGAAGACTCGCTGGCGACGCTCAAGAGAATCCTGACGATCCTCAAGATCATGGTCGCCCAGGTGGACGTGCTCGAGACGATGACGCCGGTATCGTTCAGCTCGTTTCGCTCACGATTGGAGTCGGCGAGCGGGTTTCAGTCCGCGCAGTTTCGCGAGTTCGAGTTCCGCCTCGGCTGGAAGAGATCCGCCATGGTCGAGCATCACCCCGCCGATAGCCCCGGAGGCAAGAGGCTACGAGCGCTCGTCGATCGACCGACGATCTTCGACTCGTTCCTGCGCTTCCTGGCCGGTCGCGACTACCCGGTGCCGAAGGAGCTCCTCGAGCGCGATGTCTCACAGCCTCTGGTCGAATCGACCGAGCTCCAGGAGCTTCTCGTTCGCCTCTATCGGGAAGACCACCTGTCGTCCACCATTTGCGAGCGGCTGGTCGATCTCGACGAAGGGCTCCAAGAATGGCGCTACCGCCACGTCAAAATGGTCGAGCGGACCATCGGAGCCAAGCCCGGCACCGGTGGCTCTGAGGGCGTAGCCTACCTGCGTAGGACTCTCTTCCAGCCGCTGTTCCCGGACCTCTGGGCGATCCGCTCCCGGCTGTGACGCCGAGCATGGATCGAACGACCGCACTCGAGCGTCGGCCCGAGGAGTTCCGGGCTGACCCGAATCCCTTGGCCCGGCACTACACGGGCTTTCGCGTGGGCGAGCGCCTACTGCTCTCCGGCCATTCCCATCAGGCCTGGCCCGACCGCGGCTTCGACGGGCAGACGCAGGCCTGGAAGGACGCCGCCGCGCTCGTTGATGGCAAGTGGGAACGGGCCTTCGAGAAGGCCGAACGGGTACGCGACGGCTACCGGCGCCTGCTAGACGATCCCAGCGGTCTCTACTCGCTCGCCAGCTCGACGCACGACCTTCTGATCAAGCTGTTCTCGGCGCTGCCGATGGCCGCGAGGCCCAAGATCGTGACCACGGCCAGCGAGTTCTATTCGATGGCGCGCCAGCTCGCCCGCTGGGAAGAGGAGGGCATCGAGATCGTTCGGCTGGCGTCGCTTCCCGCCACGACAGTGGCCGAGCGGCTGGCGCGCGAGGTCTGCGATCGCACCGTGGCGGTCTATCTTTCGACCGTCTTCTTCGACACCGCCTCCATCGCCGGCGATCTTGGCCCTCTCGCCGACGCGTGCCGCAAGCACGGCGCGGCGCTGGTGCTGGACGTCTATCACCAGCTCAACGTAGTTCCTTTCTCGCTCGCCGAACGCGGTCTCGAGGATGCTTTCGTGGTCTCGGCTGGGTACAAGTACTGTCAGCTCGGCGAAGGCAACGCGTTCTTGCGCTTTCCCAAAGATTGCACGTTGCGGCCTGTTGCGACCGGCTGGTTCGCCGAGTTCGGCGAGCTCACCGAAGACCGCCGGCCAGGCGAGATTCGCTATGCCTCGGGCGACGACCGCTTCGCGGGCGCCACCTACGATCCCACCAGCCACTACCGCGCCACTGAGGTCTTCGACTTCTTCGGCGAACAGGGCCTCGAGCCGCGCCTTCTGCGCGCGATCAGCCAGCACCAGATCGGGCTCCTGAGACAGCGGTTCGACGAGCTCGATCTTGATCCCGACCTGATGTCCCGCGACCGGAGCCAGCCGCTTTCCGAGACCGCGGGCTTTCTGGCGCTCTCCTCGCCGATCGCCGGCCAGGTGCAGAAGGCGCTGAGAAAGGCCGGTGTCTTCACCGACAGCCGTGGCACGACGCTGAGGCTGGGCCCGGCGCCGTACCTCTCCGATCGTCAGATCGAGGAAGCCGCGGCGATCCTGGGCGCCACGGTTCGCCGGCTGGCCGAAGCCGCCGATACCGCCTGAAAGCTCGGCCTCGGCCGGGTCTAGCCGACCATGGCTCGTAGGGCGTGGCCGACGGCGTAGGCCAGCGCCGCGGCGCCGCCCCCGACTGCCAGGGTCCCGAGGCCGGTCTTCCACCAGGGATGGACCGACCAGCGGCTGCGAGCGCAGCCGATCAGAAAGAAGACGACGCCGGTGGCGGCAATCGACCAGCCGAAGGCGTTCGCCATCCCGACAAGATAGGGGACCAGCGGTACCGCGCCGCAAACCAAGAACGCCGAGAAGGTGCTGGTCGCGGCAAGCCAGGCGGAGCGCGCCTCGAGTGGCAGCCCGTACTCTTCGGTCAGCATGGTCCGGACCCAGCGATCGGGGTCCGAGCTGATCACGTCGACGATATGGTCGAGAGTCGCTCCCTTGAATCCCTTGAGCGCGAAGATCTGCCGGATCTCCTCGCGTTCTCCTTCAGGCTCTTCTTCGATGTGACGCTGCTCGACGCGTCTCAGGTGCTCGACCTCGTCGTGCTCCGCCTTGGTTCCGGAGTAGTTGGCCGCCGCCATCGAGAAACCATCGGCGAGAAGATTGGCGAGGCCCAGGATGACGATGATCGTCGGGGAGAGCGCCGCGCCGACTACGCCCGAGACCACCGCGAAGGTGGTCACGGCTCCGTCGATGCCACCGTAGATCCAGTCCCGGAGATAGCTGGTATCCGGTCCGCCGGCGAGGCGCCGGCCGATGGCCTCGGGACTGTGGTCGTGCTCCATTGCGATTCGTTCAGCCGGAGGCGCCCGCGACCGACTCCAGAGTGGCCTCCCAGAGATCGGCCAGCGCGCCTTTCCAGCCCCTGCGAGCCCGCCAGCCGAGCTCCCCGAGCTTCGTCGCATCACCGGTCACCAGCGGAACATCTACCGGCCGCAGCCGCTCGGGATCGACGCGGACCGAAACCTGTATGCCGGCGACACGAATCAGCTCGTTCAGAGCCTCTTCGATGGACACCGCCTCGCCGCAGGCGAGGTTGTAGATCTCTCCCTCGACTCCGCGCTCGACCAGCTTCAAGAATGCTTCGGCGGCGTCGGCGACGTGAACGAAGTCCCGACGTGCCTCGAGATTCCCGACCAGGAGGATCGGAGAGACAGCGCCAGCCTGGGCCGCCAACTGGCCGGCGAAGCTCGGCAGAGCGAAAAGCTGGCTCTGTCCGGGGCCTGCGAGGTTGAACATCCGCGTAACCACGCCCCCGCCGGCCAGCACCAAGCGCTCGGCCGCGGCTTTGGTCAGACCGTACGGATTGCGAGGCGCCGGGCGACGATCTTCCGCGATCGGCTGCTCGTTCTCGGGTACCGCACCGTAGACCTCGCTGCTCGACGCCAGAATGAACTTCCTCCCGTCAGCGGCCGCTAGCGCGTTTTCCGCTCCAATAACATTGACGTCGAAGTACTCCGGCATTCTCTTCCACGACTGCCCCACGTGGCTGAGCCCGGCGAGATGAACCACGCAGTCCGGCTCGAGCCTCGCGACCGCCGCCGTGAGGGCCGAGCGATCCAGGATGTCGACCGACTCTGTGACTACATCCTCGATCCCGATTTGGAGTCCCAGATCCAACCCGGCAACGCTATGCCCGGCCTCGAGCAGGCTAACCGCCAGGCGCCGGCCGAGAAAACCCGAAATCCCGGTAATCAGGATGCGCACGGTCGCTGGCCGGCCCTATCCAAGAGAACCCTGGTCAAAAGCGCTCCGAGCCGCCGGCGTTCAAGTCCAGGAAGCTGCCGATGTTCTTCAACGAGATGCCGAGACGGATATCCCGGTCGCGACGGTTGATGGTCTCGAACTCCCGGAACTCGAGCCGCACACCGTAGCATTGCGAGGTGTAGTAGAAGATGTGGCGATGCTGCTGCACCAGGCCGCTCACGAAGTTCACGTTGATCTCGTTCTGCATCCGGAGGTGGTTTCGGATCAGAGTCAGATCGGTGAATATGCGCGCCTGATGAGTTTGGGTAGCTCCGAGCTCCGGATCGATCGACGTAACCCAACTCGCGCTGACCGAGTTCGAGCCGAATCGCACTCCGCCCAGAAGCGAAGCCGTACTCAGGCGGCCAAAAAAGGTGCTGTAAGTCGTTCTGGCTTCGAGGGTTGTGCGGTCGGACGGATTGAATCGCAGACGTGCATCGATCGGTGATTTCTTGCTGGTCCGCCCGTCACTCGCAAGCTCGAAGGGCTGCTCGTCTCGCAGGCTGAAGAATTGCGACACCTCGAAGGAGAGGATCTCGCGGGCGCCCTCGAGCGGGTTGTCGTCCCCGGACTTGGCGAGCACTCGATTGACCAGCGCGACACTGAACAGCTCGCGATTGATCAAACCATCGACCTCGTCGAAGATCGGTACCAGACGCTGATCCTCGAACTCGTCGATGCGCAGATAGGAAAATCGCGGCTCGACAATGTGCTTGAACTTGCCGAATCGGCCCATCCTCTTCTCGATCACCTTGGAAAGAGACGGTCCGATCAACGAGGCCGAAGCCGACGGAAACGTACGGGTCAGCGACTCGCCGCTGAACTGTGCCCGGCTCGGGGTCAGGCTGTCCTCGTACCAGGTCGAGCGGCCCGAGGCCTCGAGCGAAAACGAGAGCCAGGGCACGGTGCTGACCGGTAAGGTCAGGGTCGGCAGGAGATCGGCGCGCGCGTAGCTCGCCGAGAGGAAGTTCGTCCGCTCGACCTCGAACTGGTTGATCGAGCTCAGAATGCTCAGATACAAAGGCAGTTTCCCGAGCCGGGTCGGCCGCAAACGGTACTCGACCTCGGGCAGCTGACGCTGGGTCACCGTCACGCCGCTCCGGATGAACGTCTCCCGCTCGTCGGCGATGACGTTGAGCGAGTGCGAGCCCCAGTTACCGGAAAGAAAGCCGCCCGAATAGAGGGTCCGCAGCGAGATATCGTTGAAGTTGCGCTCGAAATCGCGAAAGAACTCGAAGTCCGAGAAATCACTGTAGTAGATGAGACCGCGCATTCCGAACGGCAGATCGTTGCTGGCGTGCAGCCATGAGGCCTTCCAGCGCACCTCGTTCGCAACCGGGTCGTCGATGGCGAACGCCTGCACGGTTCCGCTGGTCACGCCGCTTGGCGTGTAGCGAAACTCAGCGCCCAACCCGTAGTACTCCTCCCCGTACAGGTCGCCATAGAGAGTCGCGTCATAGCTGTCTCCGAAGGGCTGGAAGTAGGCCAACCCGAGGACCGCTCCTCTGGTTGTCGAGTAGCCGACGTTCGGAAACAGAAAGCCCGGAGCGCGTCCGCCCTTGGTCGGAAATGCCATGTAGGGCGAGTAGAGGAACGGCACCTTCTTGACTCGCATCCGCGTGTTTCTGATCCGCGCGAAGCCATCGACCTTCACCCGCGCCCGGCCCAGGCGGAAGCTCCAATCCGGAGTCTTGTTTTCACTGCACGAGGTCATCATGCCGTTGGTGACCGTGTAGACGTCTTCTTCGATCTTCGAGATCTCGGTACCCTCGAAGTAGATATCCGGATCCACGAAGGCTTTGGCCTCGAAAAAAGTACCCGTCTTCGCATCGAGGTCGAAGACCATCCGTTCTCCGGTGATCCGGCGCGGCCCTTCATCCAGGATCACCCGCCCCTCCGCGGTCATCTCCTTGGTTGCCAGATCTACCGATACGGTCTCGGCCTGGAGCTTGATGTTCTGGTAGTTGAACTCCACCGCGTCCGAGGCCACCACATAGTCCTGGCGCAGGTAATCGAGAGTCCCCGCCGTACCGGTCGCGACACCGCCGCCGGTCTCGCTGGTAAACGGCAGCGAGAAGGTGATCCGCTCGACCGGTGGTGGCTCCGGTGACGCTTGGGGTTTCTCGGCCGCCTGGGTATCGCCTCCGCCGGTTTCGACCTGCGCGGGCTCATCTTGTGCCGCCAGAGGCACAGCGCCGATCAGCACCAAAAGAATCGGGAGGTGTTTCAGGATCTTCATTCCACTCTCTCTACCACGATCGCGGTCGCCTCGCCGCCGCCAAGGCAAATGGCCGCGCACCCGAGCGCGACCCTGCGAGCCGCCATGGCGTGCAGCAGAGTGACCAGGATCCGGGCGCCCGACGCGCCAATCGGATGCCCGAGGGCCACCGCTCCACCGTTGACGTTGACTTTGCTCGCCGGGATTTGCAGCTCTTTCATGAACGCCATCGTCACGACCGCAAACGCCTCATTGACCTCCCAGAGACCGATATCATCGACCTCGAGCCCGGCGCGCCGCACCGCCCTGCGAGCGGCCTCGACCGGCGCCGTTGTGAACCACTCGGGATCTTGAGCGAACGACGCTTGGGCAACGATGCGCGCGAGCGGACGCGGGCCTTTCAACCCTTGCGCGACCTCGGCGGTGGTCAGGACCAGGGCAGCCGCGCCGTCGTTGATCTTGCTCGCGTTCGCCGGAGTGATCGTGCCATCCTTCTGAAAGGCCGGCTTGAGCCCGGGCATCTTGGCGAGATCGACGCGAAGCGGCTCTTCGTCTTGTTTCACCGACTCGGGCTCACCCTTTCGCCGCGCAACCTCGACCACTACCGTCTCGTTTTCGAAAGAACCGTCCTCGATCGCCCTTCGAGCGCGCTTGTAGCTCTCGGCCGCAAACTCATCCTGATCTTCGCGAGAGAACGCGTACTTCTGGGCGCACAGCTCTCCGCAGCTGCCCATGTGCTGATCTCTGTAGGGATCCCAGAGGCCGTCGTGAATCATCGAATCCACCAGCCGCCCGTGGCCGAGCCGCAAGCCGGTGCGCGCTTTCGGAATCAGGTACGGCGCCTGGCTCATGCTCTCCATTCCACCGGCTGCGACCACTTCGAAGTCGCCGCAGCGCAGATCGTTCGCCGCGATCATCACGGATTTCATCGCCGAACCGCAGACCTTGCCGACCGTGACCGCGCCGGTCGAGGACGGGCAACCCGCTCCGAGAACCGCCTGTCTGGCAGGCGCCTGGCCGACGCCGGCGGTGAGCACCGAGCCCATGTAGACTTGCTCGATGGCCTCGGCCCCGACGCCCGCCGCCGCGATGGCGCCTCGAAGGGCCGCCGCTCCCAGTTGAGGGGCGTCCAGGGAGGCGAACTGACCCTGAAACGCGCCGATCGGCGTCCGAACGGCGCTCAGGATCACAACCTCCCCCATCGTCATGTTCTGGTTTTTGCGGTCGGGCCGGAAGAGTACTATGTGCCCGAATACCTCCGCTCGAGAAGAACAGATCCTAGCATACGGCTTAGACCTCCTCGTGTTGACAGATCCCTCGTGCGAGGGCAGATTAGACTAGTGAAAGCGTTGGCGATCGATTTCGGGGAAAGGCGCATCGGACTCGCGATCTCTGACGTCGAGGGACGCTACGCGATCCCGTGGAAGACCCTCGAACGGCGCAACGACCGCCAGGTCATTCGCGAGCTGATCGCGCTCGTCGAAGAAGAGTCGATCGAGCTCATCGTGATCGGTGAACCAAAGGGCCTCGACGGAATTCCCGGAGATCAGGCTGAGCGTGTCGCCGGCTTCACCAAGAAGCTGGGCGAGGCGATCGACCTTCCGATCGAGACCGCGGATGAGTGCCTGACCAGCCGCGAAGCCGATTCTCGTCTCCGCGCGGCCGGGCTCGACTCACGCCAACGCCGAGAACGCGTCGATGCCGTGGCGGCGCAGATCCTCCTGCAGGAAGTGCTGGATCGGCGCGGAAAGTCATGCCCGTCGGACGCGTGATCCGAAGACTGGCTGCCCTTTTCATCGGGCTCATGGCATTCGGAGCCGCGTGCTCGATAGCCGGTTTATTCCTCGTACGGCGGGCTGTGGAAATACCCTACCAGGGGTTCGCCAGCGAGGAGATCGTCGTGACCATTCCCTCCGGGGCATCGGTCAGAGAGGGCCTCGATCAACTCGTGCAAGCGGGCGTCCTCGAGCGAGCCCTCCCGGCTCGCCTGTATTGGAAGTACCGACTCGACGATCCGGTCCTGAAGGCGGGCGAGTACCGTTTCCGTGGGCCGGCCTCGGCAATCGACGTTCTCGAGAAAGTCACGACGGGCGACGTGCTGACTCACGAGGTCACGATCCTCGAGGGCCTGACCCAATACGAGATCGCCGCTCACCTCGCCGACAAGGGTTTTGGCCTGCTCGAGGGGTTCCTCTCCGAGATGTCGTCCCCAGATCGGATCTTGGGCATCGACCCCCACGCTACCGATCTCGAAGGCTATCTGTTTCCGGACACCTACAGTTTTGCCCGTGACGCCAGTGAGGCGCGAATCGTGGACACCCTGGTCGACACCTTTCTCCGGCGTTTCGCGCAGACCGAGATGGACGAAAGCGGGCTCGGATTAACTCCCCGCGAAATCGTGATTCTGGCCTCCATCGTCGAGAAGGAGGCTCTCGCAGACCAAGAGCGACCGATCATCGCCGGTGTGTACGCGAACCGGTTGAAACGCGGAATGGGCCTCTATGCCGACCCGACGA
The DNA here is from genome assembly GCA_945787635.1 of Thermoanaerobaculia bacterium. Classification (GTDB taxonomy): domain Bacteria; phylum Acidobacteriota; class Thermoanaerobaculia; order Multivoradales; family JAHEKO01; genus CALZIK01. The sequence goes on from CALZIK010000165.1 coordinate 9,596, forward strand.
TCATCTACGCCCTCAAGCGCGAGGGCCGCTGGGACGGCAACCTGCGTCGCCCAGACCTCGAGATGGACTCGCCCTACAACACCTATCGGGTCCAGGGCTTGCCACCCGGCCCGATCTGCTCTCCCGGGCTGGCGAGCCTCAAAGCCGCGGCGACGCCGGCCGACGTTCCCTACTACTATTTCGTCAGCCGCAACGACGGTACCCACGTCTTCGCGGCGACCCTGGCGGAGCACAACCGCAACGTCTACGAATGGCAGAAGCTCTACTGGCAGCGCCGTTGGGCCGAGAAACCCAAGTAGGCCGGTGCGATGTGTGACCCGCGGGGTGACGGATTGCATAGACGCCAGCAAGGCAATCGTTGCCAAATAGGTCTACCGGTCCCGCCACCCGCGGCACCGGCAATCGACACTCCGACCATGGACCGACCACGGAATTTCGGCAGTTTCCTGCTCTTCAAGGAGAGCGAGGCCAACGCCTATCGAACCAGCTACAGAGCCGGGGTCTCGCGCGGACGCACGATCGATCGAATCGTCCGCATCGAGGTCTTCGACGGGCCCGAGGTGGATGCCGGCAAGCTCGCCGCGAGTCTCGGCGCCTCGCAAAGCCTGCAAGAGCGGCTCAAGGACCCCCATATCGCCAGAGGTGCCGGCCTCGGGCTCGCGGGCGACGTTCCCTACGCGGCCTACGACTTCGAGCTTGGGGTGACCCTCTCGAGCTTCCTGGCGCTCGCGCGCTCGAAGTCGTTTCCGATGCCTTTTGACCAGGCGCTCTTTATCGTCGAGCGGATCGCCCTGGCGCTGGCGGCGGGCTATCGCGTCGAGCACAACGGCAGCCCCGTCCATCACACCTTTCTCACCCCGGACTCAGTCCTGCTATCGAGCCAGGGTGAGGTCAAAGTACTCGGCTTCGAGACCGCCGCGGGTCTTCGCGAGCAGTTCTCGGCGCAACCCGCCTACGCCTCGTACCTGGCCCCGGAGTGCCGTGCGGGTGGTCCTCCCGGAAGCCGGGATGACGTCTACTCGCTGGGCGCCATTCTGTTCGAGCTCGTCTCCGGGAGGCCCTACGCCCCAGACGAATCCGGAGACGGACCCGAGGGGCTGGTGGTCCAGGCCACGGGCGAACGGATATCCGACGGCCTCCGGCGACTACTCGAGGCCAGTTTCGCGCCCCGCTCCAAACGAACCACCGACGTTCTGGAATGGCAGCAGAACCTCGGAAAACTGATCCTCGCCGGGGAGTACAACCCCACGACCTTCAATCTCGCCTTCCTCATGCACACCATCATGCGCGATCGACTCGAGCAGGATGTCTCAGAGATCAGGCGGGAAAAGCGCTTCCTGCTCACCCGCGAGACCGAGAGCGAACTGGCGGCCGAAGAGAGCTCGCGGAAGGTCCTCCCTGAGGTCTCGGAGTCCGCTCCCGAGGAGACCGTCACGGAACCGGTTTCCTCGGTCTCGGCTTCTCTGTCTCCTCCGCCCTCCCTTGCCGACCCGACCAGCGGGACGGATCGCAAGCCGTTCTGGCTGGGCTTTGCCGTCTCAGCGCTGGTTGGCGGAGGCGTCCTTGGCGCGCTCCTGGCGTCGGGCGGGCCCACACCCATCAAGGTCACAGAGGCCGCCGTTCTGGCATCGACCGCTCGTCCGGATGAGAGCCTTCCGGCGGGCGGCGGGCTCGAACCTCGACCGCAATCCGAAACGCGACCGGCTGCCGGCCCAACGTCGGCGGAGTCTGCCAGCCTGGTCCTGACCGAGGTGGTCAACGGTGAGCTGGGCGCACCCGTGGTCGACGAAAAAGAGCTCGAGCGTCAGGTCGCCGAGCGAGCCAGTGAGATCGAACGGAACCTCAAAGCGGAATACGAGTCGAAGCTCGCCAGACGCGGCCCACCCTCGGGCGAACCGGCACAGGTCGCGGGCGTGCCGGCCGGCGCACTCGATGCGGTCACGCCTGGCGGTCAAGACGACGGCCCGAGAGTTGCGACCGGGGCGTCCGCGGCGAACTCTCCGCCACCCAACGTCGCGAGAGGAGCGACCAAGGCGATCGCGGCCGTTGGCTCCCCGAGCGCCAGCGAACCGCTCGCAGGTAATGAGGGCAATGCCGACACTGCGGGGCCTCTTTTCCAAGTGCGGGCAGATGCGCAGGCCGATCGAAACGAGGCGTCCACCGATGCGCCAGCCGGTGGATCGGTCCAGGTGCCGGTCGAGGTCGCCCCCTTGCCGGTCGATCAAGAGGCGACGGCTGTGAAACTATCGGCCCTGAAACCGACCAAAATCCCAACGCCCGCCAAGGCCCTCGTCACAGACCCTCCGCGACTGTTGAGGCTCGGTACGCCGAACTATCCGCCGGTGGCCCGCAGGCTTGGGCTTTCCGCCCGTGTGCGCGTCAAGGTCAGAGTGGGGCTCGACGGCAAGGTCGTCGCCGCCGAGATTGTCGGACCCGAAACCGGCAACGGCTTCGACACCGCGGCTCTCGCCACCGTGCGCCGGTCGCGCTGGGCTCCCGGCACCAAGGATGGGGAGCCGGTCGACGCCTGGACCTCGGTGACCATCGAGTTCCGGCCATAGCAGCCGCCGCCCGCCCCGGCACGATTCGCGCAACTATAATAAGCTTCATGCGAATAGACGGCCGCAGGCCGGGAAGGAACTGTATGAAGCTATCGATCAGAACTGCTGCACTCGCGCTCGGCGTGCTATTGATGACCGCCGCCTTTGCCGCCGCCGCCAAACCTTCGATCGGCGTCGCCGAATTCCGCAACAAGACCCACGCCGGATGGTGGTACACCGGGGTCGGCTGGGATCTCGCCGACACCGTCACCAACGAGCTGGCAGCGCTGGGCTCGTTCACCGTCGTCGAGCGGGCAAACCTCGAGCCGGTGCTCCGTGAGCAGGATCTCGCCGACTACGGCCGGGTTGCCCAAGGCACCGGCGCCAAGATCGGCAAGCTCACCGGCGCGGAGTATCTCGTCCTCGGAAGCCTGTCCGCGTACGAGGAGAACGTCAAAGGTGGCCGGGGCGGTATCGGCTACAAGGGCATCCGGCTGGGCGGCAAGAAAGACGAAGTCTATCTGGCCGTCGATCTGCGCGTGGTCAACACCACTACCGGTGAAGTTGCGTTCACGCGCACGGTCGAGGCGCGAACCGGAGGCAAGGGCTTCAAAGTGGGCGTCTTCAGGAGCGGCTTTTCCGGCAATCTCGGCAAGGAGTCGAAGACACCCGCTGGCAAGGCGATTCGTGCGGTTGTTGCTGAGATTACCGACTACCTCGACTGCGCCATGGTTCGCAAGGACTCGTGCATGGCGGCGTTCGACGCCAAGGAGCAGAAGAGAAAAGATAGCCTCAAGGACTCGATCAAACTCGACTAGCTGAATCGAGAGCGTGGACCGGCCCCCGGGAAGCTCCGCGGGCCGGTCTTTTTTTGCCCGGAAGCGTCTCAAGATGATCGTCGCCAACGACGGCCCGGACCTCATCGTCGTGACCCAGGCCGACCACGCCCAGCTGTCGGCGGCCCTGCTTTCGCTCTGGCGTGCGGACGGCCTGCCCGAACACCCCCGCCGGGACGACTTGCTTTTTGCCGTCCGGGAGCACGACAACGGCTGGCAACGCGCGGACGCCGCTCCCCGAATCTCGCCCAACACCGGCAGACCGACGAGCTTCGATCGCGTCTCGGCGGATTCCCGGCTCGAGATCTGGCGACGGAGCGTTCGGAGGCACGCCTTGAAACGTCCCTACCCGAGCCTGCTGATCCTGCGACATGCGCGTGCGGTCAATCGGCGGTTCTGGAGCGCTCCCGGGTGGTCTGATTTCGAATCCGAGCTCGAGGCACTCGAAAAGGAACTCCTCGAGGAATGCGGAATCGACGAGAAGCAGATCTCGGCCGACTATGCCTGGCTGCGGCTCACCGACACTCTCTCCCTGGGCGGTTGCGGCGCTTTCGGTGGCCCCGGGCTCTTCGAAGGCGAGCTGCGCGACTACCGATTCGAGCTTGGCCTGGGCCATATCGGACTGGCACCGCTTCCGCTAGCGGGCGCGACCAGATTGGAAATCTCCTTTCGAAAGCTGCCGAACCGCGTCTTCTCCGATGACCTCGATCTCGCGTCAGAGCTGGCGACCGCGGTCTGGCGGCGGCGGCCTATCCGAATCGAGCACCTCGCCGCCTAGTTCTGGCGGCAGGAGCCCGTGATACCCTGTCGGGCCATGCCGAGCTCCGTCAAGCGTGCGCCAGTGATCGAAGAGGAGGAGGCGTCCGTCCAGCGGGTTTTGGTGCCCTCGCCGATCGGCGCCCTGGGCATCGAACTCTCGGGCCACAAGATCACCAAGGTCGTGATCGTACCTAAAGGCCGTGAGCGCAAGGAGTTCATGCCTTTTTCGAGTCTCAAGCGGGGAGACCGAACCGATTTCCTGGACGAAGTGCTCGGCCGATTCTCCGAGTACCTGGCCGGCGCTCGAAGCCGTCTCAACCTCGACTACGACCTAGGCCCCTCGGAAGTCTCGGGCTTTCCCAAGCGGGTTCTGAAGGAGACCGCCAAGGTTCCCTACGGGAAGGTCCGCACCTATCAGCAGATCGCCTCGGCAGCGGGAAACGCCGGAGCCTATCGTCAGGTGCTCGCCATCCTGCTGGGTAATCCGCTGCCGCTCGTGATTCCCTGCCACCGCATCGTCACGGTCAAATCCGGGCCCGGGAGCTACATCGGTGGTCCCAAGAAGAAGCTCTGGCTCTTGCGCCTCGAGCAACGCGGCCTGACCATCTAGCGACGGTCAGGCCCTCGGGAACTCAGGCACCCTCGAGGACGACCTCCAGTGAGGCTTCCTCACCCGGATCGATCGAGAAAGGAATCTCTTCGGATGCGAAGCCCGGGCGCACCACTTCCAGGGTGTGCTCACCCGGTGCGACGATCAGACCGGAGTGCAGCCGCGAGACTTCGTCTCCGGTACCGAGAAAACGTCCATCCAGATAGATCGAAGCGTCGACCGGTTCGATCTCGAGCGTCAGCCGTCCCGGCTCCTGCCGAACATCCCGCCGATCATCGCGACGGCTGCGATCGGCACTGCGCTCTCTCACGCGTGGGCGATCCATCTCGTAGGGTTCTTCCTCTCGCGCACGGTACTCCTGTCCCTCCCGAAGGCGGCGCAGCTCCTCCTGCGTGAACGCGGTCAACTGCTCGGCGGGTATCGCCTCGCCCGCTCTCATCTCCAACATCACGTCCACCAAGACCCCTTCGAGCACGTTCACCTCGCGAACCACGGTCTCGTGACCCTGCTTGTAGAAAATCAGCTCGTGAGGTCCGGCCGACAGCCAGAGATGACCGGGATAGCCGTCGAAGCGGCCCGCGGTCCCGACGTATTGGCCATCTACCCAGACTTCGGTCTTCTTGGGGCGGATATTGAGATCCAGACCGCCGAAGTCCTCGAAACGGCGAGGATGGTACGAGTAGTACACCGGATAGCCGTAGTAGTACGGGTGGTAGAAGTAGCCGCCGTATCCCAGATAGCCGCCCCAGCCGTAGCCGTAATAGCCCAGGCTGAGGCCGTAGCGGTGGGACCGGTGTCCGTGGCGACCGTGGTGTGAGCGACCTGATGGGCGATGCCCGCTTCGGCCACTCCGCCCGCTTCGGGTCACAGCCGCTCCCCGTGAGCCGCCACCGCCGCCGCGGGTCGCGACCGACTTGCTTGAACCGCCGCGGCTTTGCGAGCTTCCGGAGACCGAAGTCCGGCTCCGAGCCTGGTTCGCAAACGCCTCTGTGGCGCCAAGCGCGCCCATGGCCACGACCATTCCGGTTGCCAAGATGAAGTGCTTTGAAAGTCGCTTTCTCATGATCGATGAACCTCCTTGATTGCCCGTCAGGGGCTTCACCCGATGCTTCAAGACTGCAAGGTCCAGACCAGTTGGACAGCCCCGTATCAAGATGGAAACGCCGTTCTGCCACCCTCAAACGCGCCTTCACCCTGCCTCGCGAGCGTCCTCTCGGGAGGTCGATTCACCATGCCGGGGCCGACGGAGTGATCTCTTCCGTCAACCGGCTCAACTTGGATCGACGTGGAGCTCGAGAGGCCGTTCGCAGGGCGAGGCGGCCAGGACCTCAGCCGTTTCAGAGAGGGCCGCAACCACCGCGCCCCGCCGCTCCGGCGGCGCCAGGAATGCGATGCAGCCACCCCCGCCGGCCCCGCAGGCCTTGCCGCCCCACGCTCCCGCGGCCCGCCCGACCTCGAGAATGGCTTCGATCCTGGCCGTCGAGATACCTTCAGCCAGCACGCGGCGATGCAGCCACTCCTCGGACATCAACCTTCCAACCGTGGCGAGTTCACCGGCTCGAAGTGCGCGGACCACCGCCTGCGCAATCCGGGCGATGTGCTCGAAATGCTCCACCGTTGGCACGTCCCCGTCCAGCCGACGGCGAACGATTCGCCAGTTGTTGCCAGCAGAGAAGTGGCTCTGGCCCGTATAGACAACGATCAGGGAACTGCCCAGTGCCTCGAGGTCGGCTTCCAGCCGCTGATAGCGATCGCCTCCCGGCTCGTGAGCGATCGCCAGCAGGCCTCCGAGAGCGGCCGGAAGATGATCCTGTCGACCTGTGGGCAGACCCATCATTCTGGCTTCGACATCTCTCGCAATCCGGCTGCGATGCTCGACGGTGCTGGCACCGACGCCGGCGAGCTCTTCGGCGGCGGCGATCATCGCCATCGCGATGGCGGAGCTCGCGCCTAGGCCTCCTCCCCTCGGGGAGTCGCTTTCGACCTCGATGTCCGCGGGCGGCAGATCCAGGACCGTCGCAAGGTGCCCGACCAGGGCGGTCTCGGAGTCACCGCGCCAGCTTTCAGCATCCTCCGTCGTCCTCTCGACTCCATCCGCGACCAGACGATATCCGGAAGCTCGTGGGCGCAGGGTGACCGTCGCCGCGATGTCGATGGCGACGTTGACGGTGACCGCTCCCGGATGGAGAAGACCCAGCGGCCAGATATCCAAGGTACCGCCGGCAAAGTCAACTCGACACCACGCGCGTGCGCAAACGCGCCGCACGAGTCTAGCGGGACGCCGTGGACGAACGGACCGCCGCATTGGAATCGGCCGGGATAGCGCTCGGGCTCTCGGCAAAACGCTCCAGATCGAAGCGCTCACCCTCGACGAGGCTCCTGCGCAGGTCGTCGCGCCAAGCCAGAAACTCCGGCAGCATCCGGTGGGGCACGTGGTCGGCCGGAACGCTCTTCAAGGAAAGCGGATCGATCCAGCGGCCATGCCGGCGGACCCGATAATCCAAATGCGAGGCGGTAGCGAGACCCGTGCTGCCTACGTATCCGATCACCTCCCCCTGCATCACCCGGCGACCGGAGCGTACCCCCTTGGCGAACCCGGACAGATGAAGGTAGGAGGTCTCGAAGCCGTTGGGATGGCGTAGTCTGACCGTCTTGCCGCCCCCCCCGTCCCATCCCGCCGAGACCACGGTTCCGTTGGCCGTAGCCCGCGCTGGGGTTCCCTTCGGGGCGCCGTAGTCGATGCCGTAGTGCGGTCGATACCGCTTCAAGATCGGATGGAATCTCCGATGGCTGAAGCGCGACGTGACGCGCGAGTAGCGAAGCGGAGACCGGAGAAACATCTTCCGGATGGGACGTCCTTCGGCGTCGTAATAGGCACCGTCCTCGCCGAATCGGTAGGCCTCGAGAGTGCGGCCGCCGTTCTCATAGGACACGGCCAGAATCGAGCCCAGGCCGTCCTTGACCCCATCCAGAAAAACCGACTCGTAGAGGATTCTGAACTTGTCCCCAGTGCGCAAGTCGCGCGTGAAGTCGAGATCCCACTGAAACACGTCGGCCAGCAAGACAGACAGATTGGTTTCGCCGCCCGCCGCCGCGATCGATCCTTCCAGAGACCCGTCCAGGGTTCCAGCAATCGAACGCACCTTGACCGCTCGTTCGAACGGCTTCCAGTCTCCAAGCCAGCCGTCCTCCGACCGGGCCACGCGCGCCCGGCCGCGCCTCGCGACCTCGAGTTCAAAGACCTCGGCTCGGCCGTCCGCTGCAAACCGCACCGAATACTGGTCCGTCGGCCGGATCTTCCTGGGATCGGCCCAGCGCGACAGTTGGTCGACCACCAGATTGGCTTCGGCTCCGGTGATTCCCACCCCGTGCAGCGCCTCGCCCAGAGTCTCGCCGCGGTTAAAGGAAAGAACCAGGGGATAGGCTTCGTCTTCGACTTCGGCGCCACGGCCCAGCGTCCGCTCGACCACTGAAAACGGCACCGTCCTGACAATCGGATAGGGCGACTGCGAGTACGCGATCAGTCGGCGCTCGGAGATGTAGAGGGTCGCTGCCAGAAGCAGCAAACCCGCGTAGATCCACTTTCTCCGCTTACGCGGGCGATCTCGAAGCTTTGCGCGGGAAGCCGGCACTGCGAAATGAAGGCGAGCCGTAAAGTGACGGTACGGGATAAGTCTCGACTAAGAAAAAGATATCACAGCCACTCTCACACGATGCCGCCTGGTGCGCGCCGCCTGTTCTACTCGTAGATCGGTCGCAGCACCGCGGCGACGTCGGACGGTAGCTTGCCACGAAACGCGGGTGTTCCGTCCTTGACGGCTAGCAACCCCGGGAGCGACGTAATGCTGTTTGCCTTCGAGAAAACCGCGCGCCGATCGAGCAAGACGGTAGCCTTGAGCTCCTTGCCTTTTAGAAAGGCCTCGACGTCCGACCGGTCTTCCTGAAAATCGACCAGAAAGACCCGCGCCGTGCCGTTCCACCTCTCGTGGATGGCATTGACCTGCTCGACGATGCCGCGGCACCTTGGCGACCAGCTGGCGAAAAAGACGATGATCGCATCCTCGGGAATCTCGCTCGCCCCAACCTCGCTACCGTCCAAACGAGTCAGTCCCGAGACATCCAGGGCCGACGCGGTACCGACCATGAAGAGAAGCAAGAGACCGAAAAGGCCAGCTACCGCTCGATGTTGCTTCCCTCTCAAGGAGCCTCCCAAGTCAGTTGCCCGCCTCGCGGTGACGCAGGCTGGTCAGAATGCGGCGCCGCAGGTCCGCCGGGGCCATTTGGCGGCCGCAGCGCTTGCGCACGACCATGATCAGCCGCTCGGCGTGGACCGCCCGCCGGGCGCACTCGGGACAGATCGCGACGTGCTGCTCGAACGAGATCAGAAGCTCGCCGTCCATCTCCTTGTCGGCGTAGAGGAATACGACTTCCCTGACCTTGTGACAGTCCATAGCTAGCCCGCGTCAACCAACAAGAAACTCACTCTCTGGTTAACCGCTCGCCTTGTCGCGATATTCCTTGGAATCGGCGTCCCGGGTACGCATCTTGGCGGGAGAGCCGTCGCGCAGGTACCCGTGCTCCCGGGCGTAGTCGAGCATCGCGCTTTCGAGAAGCTTGCGCCCCCGGTACAGTCGGCTCATCACGGTTCCGAGGGGCACCTCCAGGATCTCGGCGATCTCCTTGTAGGAGAAGCCCTCCAGGTCGGCGAGCAGAATCGCCATCCGGTAGTCATGCGGAAGCTCGTCGAGGGCGCGCTGAACGTCCTCGTCGAGAACGTCCTCCAGAAGCTCGTCCTCCGGATTCTTGATGTTCTGCGTGGCCTCGTCGCTGACCCGGCTTTCGAGCGCATCTTCAATCTCGGCGAAATCACTCTGTGGGGGCCGGCTCTGCTTCTTGCGGTAGTTGTTGATAAAGCTGTTCTTCAGGATCTTGAACAGCCACGCTTTGAAGTTGGTTCCTTCCTGGAACTTGTCGTAGTGCCGGTAGGCCTTCAGGTAGGTCTCCTGAACAAGGTCCTGCGCATCTTCGCTATTGCGCGTCATCCGGTAGGCGGTGTTGTACAGGGAGTCCACGAACGGCATCGCAGCCGCTTCGAAATTCCATCCCTGACTGTGACTCGAATCTACCTTCTTGCTCATGAGACCGGCTCCGTGCCTGCTTCTAAGCAGAAACCGTGCCAGTAGTTGCGGACCACTGACCTTGGTCAAAGGAGGCCGACAAGACTGCTCTTGGCGAACTGAACCAGCGGTTCCGGCAGGATTCCCAGCAGCACCGTGATCACAGCGCAGACCGCGATGGTGCCGACCAGGCCGGGCGCGTGCAGGGCCGAGGGCGTGTCGTCTCCGGACTCCTTCAGATACATCTGGACGCCGATCCCGATGTAGTAGAAAAGCGAGATCGCGCTGGTCAACACGCCGACAACCGCCACCCAGATCCATCCCGACTCCACTGCCGCCGCGAACAGATAGATCTTGCCGAAAAACCCGCCGGTTGGTGGAATCCCGGTCAGCGCGAGCATGAAAACCAGCATCATCGCCGCCAGAAAAGGCGAACGCTGGGCCAATCCGGCGTAGTCGGAATAGGTCTCTCCCGCGTACTCCTTGCGTTCCAACAGAATCACCGTGCCGAAAGTGCCGATGGTGATGAAGGTGTAGGCGAAGAGGTAAAAAAGGACCGCCCAGAGGCCGTCCTCAGTGGCCGCGAGCACGCCGATCAAGACGTATCCGGCATGTGCGACGGAACTGTAGGCCAGCATCCGCTTGACGTTCGTCTGGGTCAACGCCGCGAGGTTGCCCCAAATCATGGTGACCACCGCGATCGCAGCGGTGATCCATTGCCAGTCGGGCGCGAGCGCAGGCAGTGCTTGGTAGAAGATACGCACCAGAATCGCGAACGAAGCGGCTTTGGAAGCGGTCGCCAGAAAGACCGTGACCGGTGTCGGCGCGCCCTCGTACACATCCGGCGTCCAGACGTGGAATGGAACCGCTGCCACTTTGAAAAAGAGGCCCATCGCCAGCAGCAGCCAGCCGGCGGCCGCCAGCCGCGAGCCGGTCTCGAGCGCCAGGGCGGCCGGCAGCGCCGCAGCCAGCTCGTCGAGCTGAATCGTACCGGTGGCGCCGTACAGCAGCGAGATCCCGTAGACCAGAATGCCGCTCGAGAGCGCACCCAGAATGAAGTATTTGAGGGCCGCTTCGTTCGACTTGGTTTGGTGCTTGAAGTATCCCGCCAAGATGTAGCTCGATAGCGCCATGAGCTCCAGCGAGATCCAGATCGAGAGCAGGCTATAGCCGCTCGCCATGAACAGCATGCCCGTGGTGGCCAAGAGGATCAGCGAGTAGAACTCGGCGGGTCGATACCCTCCGTCGCTCAAGAACCGATCGGACAGCAGCACGGTGAACGCGGACGCGACCAGAAACAAGAGCTTCCAGAAGAACGAATACCCGTCCACGATGAACATCCCTGACAGGATCACCCTCGGCGCTCCGGGAATTCCCTGAATCAGCAGCAGAACGGCGGTCAGCGCAAGTGCCGCGAGCGAGATCGCCGCGCACAGCCGGTAGCCGTTCGAGGTCTTGAGCGTCCCGGTCAAGAGCAGCAGCATCCCGGCGGACGCCAGGACGATCTCGGGCACGAGGAGCAGAAACTCCTGAGGCTGGATCGAATCCACCAGTCAGTCTCCGCCGTGGTCCGACCCGGCCACTTCGCCGACGTGAGAATCGGCCAAAGGTTGATTGGATTCGACGATCTCGACGATATAGGCGACCGGCTTGTCGAGGATCCTGAAGAACGGTCGCGGATAGAGGCCGATCCAGAAGCACAGCACGACCAAGGGCATCAGGTAGATCAGCTCCCGCCGGTTGAGATCCGACAGGCCTTTGTTCTCGGGGTTGTCCAGAGGACCGAAAAAGACCCGCTGATACATCCACAGCATGTAGGCCGCGCCCAGCACGATGCCGATGGCGCCCATCAGAGCCCACCACCACGTGCGGTTGAAGGCTCCGACCAGGATGGCGAACTCGCCGACGAAGCCGTTCAAGGTCGGCAGGCCGATCGAGGACATCGTGATGATCAAAAAGACCGTGGCAAAAACCGGCATCACGGCCGAGATGCCTCCGTACTCGGCGATCATTCGAGTGTGTCGCCGTTCGTAGATGACGCCCACCAAGAGGAAGAGCGCGCCGGTCGAAAGGCCATGGTTGATCATCTGAAGAATGCCGCCGTTCAAGCCGGGCCCGTTGAGGGCAAAGACTCCCAGCATCACGAAACCCAGATGGCTCACCGAGGAGTACGCCACGAGCTTCTTCATGTCCTTTTGCGCCATCGCCACCAGTGCGCCGTAGATAATCCCGACGATGGCCAGAGCCGACATCCACGGCAACAACTCCCAGGTCGCGACCGGCAGGATCGGCAGCGAGAACCGCACGAAACCGTAGGTGCCCATCTTCAGCAAAACGCCGGCAAGAATCACCGAGCCTGCCGTCGGCGCCTCGACGTGAGCGTCAGGCAACCAGGTGTGAAACGGAAACATCGGCACCTTGATCGCAAAACCGACGAAGAAGGCGAGAAACACCCAGAACTGCAGATCGGGCGGAATCGCCGAAGCGATGTCGTGAAACTGGGTGATCGAGAAAGAGCGAGGGTTGCCGAGCCCGTCCATGCCCAAAAGCCCGCTCGAGTTGTAGAAATACAGCGCCAGGATGCCCAGAAGCATCAAGACCGAGCCGACCAGGGTGTAGAGGAAGAACTTGATCGCCGCGTAGAGCTTCCTCGGACCGCCCCAGATCCCGATCAGGAAGTACATCGGCACCAGCATGACTTCCCAGAAGACGTAGAAGAGAAAAAAGTCCATGGCCATGAAGACGCCCAGCATCCCGGTCTGGAGCAGCAACATGAACACGTAGTACTCCTTCTCACGCACCCGGATCGCGCTCCAGGACGAGAGAAACGCCAGAACTCCCAGAAGAGTCGTCAGCAGCACCAAGAGCAACGCGATGCCATCGATGCCGAACTCGTAGCGAACGCCTAGACTCTCGATCCAGGCCAGGCTTTCGCGAAACTGAAAGAGCTCGCCATCCCGCTCGAACGTGAACCACAGCGGCAGCGAGATCAGGAAATCGACGACCGCAACCGCGGTCGCGAACTTGCGAACCCCGTCGCCCTGGCCGTTCTTGAAAAAGAAGATGACGGCCAGCGCGCCCACTAGTGGCACGTAGCAGACAATGCTCAGGATCGGAACTTGTAGAACCCAGTCGAACATGGACTAACTCCCAGGCTTCCGTATCAACCCAGTCGAATCAATAGATAGAAAGCGCTCAAGACCAGGACGCCGACGACAAGCACCGTCGCCGACTGCGACACCAGCCCGGTCTGAAGCGAGCGGAAGAAACGCGACCCCACGCGCATCACCCAACCGTTGAGATTGACCAGCCCATCGACAGCGTACTTGTCGAAGAACCCGGACAGCAGCGAGGTGCCCACGGTCAGGTGGCGTGAGCCGTTGACCAGAACGCCGTCAATGAACGCCGAGTCGAAGCGGAAGAGTCCCCGAGCGCTGGCCCAGGTTGCCTTGATCACGGAAGCGTCGTAGAACTCGTCGACCCAGTATTTGTTCTCGAGCAGGCGGTGAAGGGCGGGGAAGCGCTTGGCCCAGATCGAGCCGCCTTCGAGGCCTCGCGCCTTGCCGTAAAGAGTCCAGGCCACCCAGATGCCACAGCCGGCCACCGCCACCGACA
>CALZIK010000166.1 GCA_945787635.1 Thermoanaerobaculia bacterium
CCGCGGCCTGGTCCCGCAGCGGCCCGATCTCGGCAAGGGCGTGCCGTGCGAGCGCTCGTACCGACGGCCAGGCGCAATGCGGCCTGGCCTCCCCTGGTGGGTCCACGATCCAGACCTCACTCTTCGCCGAGGTAACCGGCGGATCCCCGCCCACCTCGACCGACATCGTGTAGACGCCCTGGTCCACGCTCGGAGCCGCAAAGAAGAGCACCAGGGAATCGCCATCGACAGGATCGCGCCGCCATTCAACGGTCGGCGAGAGCCGCGTCGGATCGCCGCCCGGAGAGTCAAAGGTCAACGACACGGCTTCCGCGCCCGATGCGATCTTTCCTCGGGCCGGTACCCGGACTTCAACGTCTTCTCCCGCCGTCCAAAGCGGACGTGCGCTCGTTCGACTGAGCGTTTCTGATCCGCTCGCCGCCACCGGCAGCCACTCGGGGCACGGATCATCGAAAGACGCGCGTCCGAGGCCCCGAGCCGAGCCGCTCATATCCGAAACCACCATCCCATAACGACCCAGTGTCGGCACCAGTACCAGGCTCCGAAGCGAGAACTCCTCGACCGGCACGACCATTTCTTCGAAGAAGCGAAGCCCCCCCGAGGCCAGGCGTTCGCCCCAGTCGTCCAGCTCGATGTCGACTCTCCGAGCGAGGTGTGCCAGGACCGACCCTGCGGCATTGACCGCGTAGACGTAGAGCTCGACCTCGACCCGGGAAACATCGCCCTCGTCCACCAGTAGCGACTCGCCCGCCACCTCGATCGTCAACTCGAGCGTGAACGGATTCTCGAGACCGGTCAGGTCGTGCGCCATCACAAAATCGATGCCCCCGCTCGTGGCACCTTGCATCATCATCGTCGCGACGTCGGCCCGCAGGCCCGGCAACGGCCGCGAGGTGAGCCGCCCAGAGACCAAACCGGCTCCGGCTTCATCCAAAGCGAGACCCGGTGACGCGGCCAGCGCCAGCGCGAAGATCGAACCGAGAGCCGGCCCGCGCGCGCATAGCGGTCGATGCCGGCTCGACTTCACGAGTCGCGGCCGGCCCGGATCACCATCCGCAACGCCGAGTCTCGATGAGCTATCTCGTCACGCACACCGATCGCGATCTTCTGCTCCCCGTCTGAAACCCTCATTCGCAAGCGGTATCCCGCCATGCCTCCCAGGGAGGAGAGCAGGCTCTCGTTATCGAGCGCGACGGGAACCAGCCCCTCGGCGGGCTCGGAGATCTCGCCGCCGGCGCTTTGCGCCTGAACCACGACCGAGAGCCTGCCCACGTGCCGGTTGCCCTCGGGTACCAGGGTCAAGGATGCAATCGGGATCTTGACCAGCAGCGGTACGAGGTAGGTTCCGTCCGGCTGCCGTTGGGGCTCCTCCATCTCCACCTGGATGTCCATCGGATTGACCGCCATTTCCGTCAGAAGGGCGGCCAGGGTCAACTCTTCGAGCTCTCTTGCGCCCGGGCGCGTGACGTATCGATCGAAGTAGCGGACCCGCCCCTCGTGATTGGCGAGCTTGACCCGCACCTTGCCTTTGTCGGGAAAGCCTTCCGCCGGAGTAAAGCCGAGCGAGTAGTAGTTGCGAAAGCCATCATTCATCTCGTCGATCAGTCCCTCGAGATCGGCGCTGTTGACCCGTCCGGCCCCCCCCGAGCCTCGCGCTAGGGAAAGAACCCACTGCTGAGCCGCTTGGACGTCTCTTTCGGCGAACTCTGAGGCCGCCACGCTCTCGAAGTCGACCGAGGACTGGACTCTCACTCCGCGAGGGTCATGCCCATAGAACGCCACCTGGCCCGCGTTGGCTTTAGCCAGCAATCCGGTCACTTCAACGGTTGCGATGTCGAGTCCCATCTCGCTTTCGATCGAGACGATGTTGAGCGCTTGCGCGACGGAGTAGAACTTCGACCACCACAAGCGGTAGAGAGCCTCTGCAGGCTGCGGTTGAATACCGGGTCCCAGGTAGAGCACCGCCTTGCGCCCCGGAAGCCCCGAGACCGAGGCGATCAGCGACTCGAGCTGCGCCACGGCGGTTCGTTGCGCCGACCGCTCCTGTTCGCTCTCGGTCCGGATTTCGTTCAAGAGGGTCAGGGCGAGGTCGATCACGCCCTCGTCCTCTTCGCTCAGCCCGGCCAACGCCGGATCGACGGCCCGCTCGAGACGGCCCATCAAGAACTGCCGGTCAGCGCTCGAGCGGTTCGGCACCTTCATCTCACTCAATCGGCCTAAAGCGGCATCGAGGAGCTCGCGATCGCGGGTGAACCCTTGTTCGATGACCAGGCTCATGCCCTGTCGAGCGATCATGATCGCTCGCGTCGAGGCCAGGAGGTCATCGAGCTTGTCTCGCAGGCCGTCAAACGCGCTGCGAGCCTCGCCCGGCCTCGAGAAGCGAGCGTCGTAGTCGATGATCAAAAGAGGCAGGTTCTCCGCCGCCGCCGCCGCCTCGCTGCCGGCCGAGCTCACCGAGCGATCCTGAGAGGGCGCCTCGACCGCCGAAAAATACTCGACGGCAACCTCTTTGCCATCGACGATCAGCCGGAAGTCGTCTCGGTTCAAGCCCCTGATGATCGTACCTCGCGCGTCTGTGGCGACGACATCCACGTTGACCACGCGAACCTCGACGGCCTCTGAGACCGTATCGAGCTGGGCCCTCGTGGTTCCCGCCCCTCCAAGGAGAACGAGAACCAGGAAAGCCGCGGGTGCGCGAAGATGCCGGTTCAGCTAGCCACCATCCGATCGGCGCACCGGTCTTGTGAAGATTCCCGCTCGTCGAGAAAACCGCGAATGTCGGCCGGAAGCGGCGCTTCGAGATTCAACTCGAACGTCTCTCCCGGCCGCAAAAACTTCAGCCGCAGCTCGAGGCGCCAGGCATGGAGGGCCTGGCGCTCCAGTCCGAGCCGGGCACGGTCGGAACCCGAGAGCTCGCCGTCCAACGAGCGCAGAAAGACCGCGTCGCCGCCGCCATAGAGCTTGTCTCCCACCAGCGGATGACCGATCGAAGCCATATGAACCCGCAGCTGATGCCGGCGCCCGGTCTTGGGCTCGAGCTCGAGCAGCGAAACGTCCCCAATCGAACGCACCACCCGCCACTCGGTACGAGCCTCCTGGCCACCCGGCACGAGGCCGACTTTCATGTCGACTTCGGAGGACGGCGCCGGCCCGAGAGCGGCGTCGATCACGCCCGACGTCTCGTCCGGACGCCCCTCGACGACGGCCAGGTAGCGCTTGCGCACCAGCCGCTCCTCGAACTGCAGACTGAGCTCGGAACGCACGCGCCGGCTTTTGGCAAAGAGCACCAGCCCGCTGGTTTCGCGATCGAGCCGATGACACGGGGTCGGGAAGTATCCTCCGGGCCCCCACTCGCTCCGGTGGCGCAGGTGCACGCCTTCGATGAGCGAGCCTGAACGGTGCCTTCGGCTGGGATACACGCTCCGATGCGCCGGCTTGTCGATCGCGAGCAGATGCTCGTCCTCGTAGATCACGGCGACCGGCGCCGGTTTGACGGGTTCTTCGACTTCAGCCTGGGGAGCAGGCAGCCGGACCACTACCTCCTGCCCGAGGCGCAGCCTCAGGCTCGACCGCAGGCGACCCACGTTGGCTCGCTGTGGATCCTTGAAAGGGAGAACCTGGACTCGGCTCGAACCGATCGCTTCTTGGACGCCTTCGCGCGAACGCCAGCGAAGGCGGTCGCTCAGGAAGGAGTCGAGCCGACTGCCGTGATCGGGTGAGCCGACCTCGAACCGCCACTCGTGAAGTGGAGAGCTCATGTCGCGCTGACCCCGAGGGGCCTTACGCTTCCCGGATGGCATGAGCGGAACTGTAGCAAGTCCCCGGTTGGGGGCGAAGCCGGATCTCGTGGTGCGCGGCTCCGCCTCAGCCGCCGCCTGCCGCGACCTCGAACCGGATCACCACGGTCTCCCAACGCAGGGCCACATGCTTGCCCTCGACCGCGAAGGTCAAGATCTCCACGTGGTCGCCCGCCGCCGGCGTTACGCGGACCCTCAGCGCGTCTTCCGCGTCCGCGTAGCTGAAGGCTCCCCATTGATCCGGCGTGTCGTTGAAGATCAGGGTCCACGATTCCATGCCCGGTATCGTGAAAAAACCGTAGCGGCCCGCGGGGAGCGATTCCCCATCGATCAAGATGTCCCGATCGAAGCTGATCGTGGTGGCCTCATCGGCGCCCGTTCGCCAGACCTGATCCCAGGGCACCAGGCCTCCCCAGATTTTGCGGTCATTGACTCGAGGCCTGCCGTACTCCATTTCGATGCTGACTCCGTCGATCTCACCTGAGGCCTTGCCGTTCTTGCTCTTTCGGTTCGTGTCGTCGCCGCGCTCGGCCAAGCCGGTGCCCGCGAAGGCCAGCACCGCCACCGCCAAGAGACCAGGAATTGCTGGTTGCCGTTTCATGCTCTGGGTTCCTTCATGGTTTCAGGTTTCACCGGGAGGCGGCGTCGAACAGCTTCGGCGTGACGAGCCACGCCAGCGTGCCCGCACCGAACTCGACTCGAGACCAGGCATCGCCCGCGAAATCGAGCCGAGCGACCGCCGCCGTGACCATCTTGACACGTCCGGAGCCCCGCTCTCCGATGAACAGGCCGACCGCCTCGGACCAGGTGGGCTCGTGGCCGACCAGCATCAGACGTTCGACCTCGGGGAGCTGCTCGCGCGCCTCGGCGAGCACGATCTCGACGGAGGGCAGGTAAAGGCGCTCGGTGGAGCGGATCGGGCAGGTCCAGGACCCCGCCTCGGCCGCGAGTTGGGCGGTCATCTGCGCCCTCACCGCGGAGGAAGTGACCAGCGCCTGCGGCTCCTGACCGAGATCGCTCAAGACCTGTCCGACTCGCCGGGCAGCGCGCCGACCGCGCTCCGCGAGTGGCCGGTTGTGGTCGGAGCCGTAGGGAGCGTCCCAGTCGGACTTGGCGTGGCGCAGAAGATACAAGCTCCGCATCGGCCAATCCTTTCATTCCAAATCACTTGCCTCAAGCACGGGCGACCGCTACCATCTTGAGTCCCATGGGTACTCTAGAGTCCCTCGAGCACCGCGTCGAGCTCGACTCGACCGAGAACTACTTCAACCGTGAGCTCAGTTGGCTGGCGTTCAACGAGCGGGTGCTGAACGAAGCTCTGGATGAAGCTCACCCACTGCTCGAGCGGGTCAAGTTCCTGTCGATCTTTTCATCCAATCTCGATGAGTTCTTCATGGTCCGGGTCTCGGGACTCCGGCGACAGCTCGAATCTGGAAGCCTGACCGCGCCTCCCGATGGGATGACTCCTTCCGAACAGCTCGGAGCGATCCGCGAGCGGTTGGTGCCCGAGCTCGAAAGATGCGCGCGGGCTTGGACCGACCGCCTCCAGCCGGCGCTCGCAGCCGCGGGCATTCACGTGCACGGCTATGCACCCTTGAGGAAAAAGCAGCGGAAGCTCCTCAGACAGGAATTCAAGAACGAGATCTTTCCCATTCTCACGCCACTGGCTGTGGACCTGAGTCACCCCTTCCCGCACATTTCCAACCGCAGCATCAATCTGGCGGTTGTGATTCGCGATCCGGAGCTGGGTGAGCGCTTCGCTCGGGTCAAGGTGCCCCACCCGCTCACCCGGCTGCGTAGGATCCCAAGCGAAGAACGGGCCGACGACCCCCGCAAGCTGGGGCTCGAAGACGACCGCGAAACTCACTTCGTCTGGCTCGAGCAGATCGTCGCAGCCAATCTCGACCGCCTTTTCCCGGGGCTCGAAGTCACCGCCGCTCACCCCTTCCGGATCACTCGCGACGCCGATCAAGCGATCGAGGAAGACGAAGCCAGTGATCTCATGACCGCGATGCAGGAGGTGGTTGACCAGCGCCACTTCGGATCGGTCACCCGGCTCGAAGTCGACAGCCGGATGCCCGAGAACATCCGGGCGATTCTGATCAAGAACCTCGGGCTGGCGCCGTACCAGGTCTATGAGGTCGACGGTCCTATGGGCCTCTCGGACCTGATGGAGCTTTCCGATCTCGACCGGCCCGAGCTCAAGGACACGCCGTTTCTTCCAGCGCTTCCCGCGGACCTGGCTGGCGATACCGATCTTTTTCACGTCATTCGCTCGCGTGACGTCCTTCTCTACCACCCGTACGACAGCTTCCGGCCGGTGGTCGATTTCCTGACTAACGCCGCCAGCGACCCGGAGGTCGTGGCTATCAAGCAGACGCTGTACCGAGTCGGTTTGAACTCGCCGATTGTCGATGCCCTCATGGCGGCCCGGGAGAACGGCAAACAGGTCTCGGCCGTCGTCGAGCTCAAGGCTCGCTTCGACGAGGAGAACAACATCACCTGGGCGCGGGCTTTGGAACGAGCCGGCGTGCACGTCGTCTACGGCCTGCAGGACCTGAAGATCCATTGCAAGTTGAGCCTGGTGGTACGTAACGAACGCGCCGGCATTCGCCGCTACGCCCACTTGGGAACCGGAAACTACAACCCGGCTACGGCCAGGGTCTACACAGATCTGGGTCTTTTTACCGACGACCCGGACATCGTGGCCGACGTCTCGGACTTGTTCAACGCGCTCACCGGGTATTCACTCAAATCCGACTATCGCAAGCTCCTGGTTTCCCCGCACAGCATGCGACGCCAGCTGATCGAAAAAGTGGAGCGCGAGATAGAGGCGCACCAGCGCGAGGGCGGCGGCCATCTCGCATTCAAGATGAACGCACTGGTCGACAAGAAGCTCATCGCCGCTCTCTACCAGGCCTCCAGGGCGGGAGTTCGAGTCGCTCTTCAGGTGCGCGGTATCTGTTGCCTGCGACCGGGCGTGCAGGGTTTGAGTGAGAACATCACCGTAACCTCCATCGTCGGCCGGTTTCTCGAACACTCGCGCCTCTACTACTTTCGCAACGGCGGCGAAGAAGAGCTCTACATGGGCAGTGCCGACATGATGCCGCGGAACCTCGACGGGAGAGTCGAGATTCTGGTTCCGATCGACGATCCAAGACTGCGCTCCGTCTTGCGCGAAGAGGTCCTCCTTTTGCATCTTTCCGACAATGCCCACGCGAGTCGGCTCATGCCCGACGGTGCCTACCAGCGCCTGTCTCCGGCCGAGAGCGAGCCACAGATCGACAGCCAATTGACGCGCTTGCAGCAGCGCGGCTCGTGGCTCGCCGAGGACTAAGACCCGGTTGGCCTAGTACAGCTTATCCAGCCAGGTCCGGTCCCAGGAGCGGAGCTTCGCTCCCCTGCCGTCGCGGTGAAAGAACGCGAACATCAGCGCGTCCCGTTCCGACTGACGGTCGCAGTTCGAGCTGCAGGAGTGGCCGAGACCGAGGGTGTGGCCCAGCTCGTGGCCGAAAACCTGCTCGGCTGCTCTCTGGTCCGACAGCAAGCAGTTGGTGCCGTCGTTGGTGATGATATCGGCCTCGATCGCAACGTTTGCTTTGCCCTTACCGATGCCTTTCGGGATCTTCTGCACCATTGCGGGGCTCTTGAAGAACCAGGAGCCACCGAGAGCGATGACTCCGCCCCGCGCGCAGCTGTAGGAACCCTCGACCTCGTCGTTGGGATCGTTCAGGATGATCGCGTTGAGTCCGTCCGACCGGACAAAGCCGTTCGTGACGGAAGTCCGCCCATTGCGCGCCAGATTGACGACGGTGTCGGGGTCCGAGTTCCAAGCTTTGATGGCTCGTTTGAACGCCTTTTTCGCATTACTGAGACCCCGGCCGACCTTCCAGATCACCTTGCCACCGTCGTCGAACTCGAAAAAACGAATGGGCTTGCCATTGGCCTTCAGCAGGTTGGGCAGGAAAACCGAGCCGGGAGCCTCGCTCGCGCCGGAGAAGTAGTCGGGCGCGCGGAGACGGCCTGCGGCACGGTCTGCCAACCAGTTCTCGAAGCGGTCCCAGTCCCGCACGGTCTCGAGTTCTTCCAGATCTTCATCGCCGGCCAGCCGAGTGCCTTCCAGGCGGCGCATCGCCGCCCGGCGGTCGCCGCGCTCGACCTCCAGAAACGCACCGAGCATCAAGTGCTGAATTCCGTAGGTGCCGTCGGAGCGGGGCGACAGGAAAAGTAGCGCCCGGTCGCCTTCCTCGAAGCGAGGCGCTCCGTGAATCTCCAAACCGACGCCGTCGGGCCGAACACCGCCCAGCACCCGCACCACCACGGTGGTGCCACTCACGCGACCCTTGAGAAGTCGCTCGACCAGAACGATGTAGTCGGTCGACGGAGCGCCGAAGGCGGGCGCCGGCGAAACCGTCAGCACCTCGACCCGCGCCACCACCGCCGATTCATCCTGCAGGTCTCCGTCCAGCATCATCTGGTAGGTCGTCGCCTGGCCGGAATTCGCACCCAGCGAGAATGCCATCAGGACCGCCAGAATGAACTTGAGATTGAATTTCATGAATCGCCTCCCGAGGGCAGGAATTGTAGCGCCTACCGGTAGCCTCGATGCTATTGCAAGGTTCACACCGCACGCCACAGACGCGCGGAAGCTACGAAACCGGCGTGGGGCCGTGGCCGTCGAGATCGTCTGCTCGGCGCCGCAGGAAAAGATGGCGCCCCACCTCGGCGATCCGGCGATAACCGAGCAGGTGAAAGAAATCGAGCGGGAGCCAGCGCGCGACGCGACGATCGACGCGAATCTCGAGCCCCGTCCCGTCGATCCTGCGAACACCGGGTAGGAGATGGACGAACCGCTCCAGGCGCCAGTGCCTCAAGTGCGCCGACACGCCGAGCCACATGGTTCGCACCGGCCGAATGATGAAGAAACCATCCTCGCCCTGCGTCTGGTAGAGCGGCATCAACAAAAGCCCGGCCTCCGGCGCTCGAACCAGCGCCTCGTTCTCGACCGCGAGCTCCTCGCCTCGGAGCACTCTTTGGAAGCCGACCAACCCCCGGTGCATACGAAAGTCCGCGTCGGGCGGAATGGCGTGCCGATGACGCACCTCGAAAAGCGTGGGAAGTCCTTCGCGGGACAGAGCCAGGCTCCGGCTCGCGGCATCCACCTCGTTCTGGCCGCTCCGGCCGAGCACGCCACTCGCGCGCAGCGCCACCCAAATCGCGGCCTTTGCCCGCTCGATCGACTGACCGTCTTCGTGCTGACCGGCCTCAAAGCCGGTGGTGTGCACGCCGCGAGAGTACAAGTAGTCGAGAAGCGTCCCTTCGAGCTCCTCCTCGATGCCCAGGACCATCGGCACTTCCAGCTCGAGCGCGAACTCCCGGTTGACAAGAGAGTCGTCGAAGACCGAAAACGCGGGGCCCGGACCCGAAGTCGAGTGAATATCGAGCGCATAGACCCTGTCGGTCGCGCTCGCCAGGATGTTTTCGATCTCCCGGTCGAGCTCGCGCGCTTCCTCGAGCTCCCCGGTCAGCTCCTCCGAGCTCCGGACGTGCACGAGCCGCTCCGCCAGCCACATCCGGTTGAGGTCTTCATCCAGGAAGCGCACGCCCGCGGCGAGCGCCTGCCGGTTGCCCACCAGCCCCACGACACTGCCGCGCAACGAAACCGGGTTCTCCGCCAGAGAGGCAAAAAACGAGCGCATCGCTTCGTAACCTGAGGGCTCGTTCCCGTGAATCGCACCAAAGACGATTAGGGTCGGACCCGAGCTGGGGTCCCCGACGCGGCCCACGACGCGCGACGGCAGTTCGAGGGTCTGCGCGGACAGGCCCGACGGGCTTACTCGAGAAACGTTGGGTTCCATGTGATTTGGAAGGGGATCGGCGGGTGCTCTGCCGTCCTTCAGAAGACCGATCCTAGCAGGGCGCGCGACCCTGGAATAGAAATATATGGGCAGTCTATTCCGAACAGGGCCCGAGCCAGGCGGAATAGAGATCCGGCCGTCGGTCCCGCAGAAACAGCCGCCTGGCGTGCGAACCGCTGACTTCCGTCAGGTCGAGATCGCAGATCAGAGTCTCTTCGGCCTGGCTGGCCGCTCGGGCGATCACCCGGCCCGCCGGATCGCAAACGAAGGACTCTCCGGCGAAGGTCAAAAACGATTCCTGGCCCACTCGATTGCAGAGAGCCGTGAAATAGCCGTTCTGGAACGCGGCGACCCGTAGCTCGGCCTCGAACAAACCTTCGGGCCACTCGTCGAGCGCGCCCGCCTGGGGAATGAAAACGATGTCCGCGCCGGCCAACGCCAGCGCTCGCATGTACTCGGGATAGTGCCGGTCGTAGCAGATCGCGACGCCCAGCCTTCCGGCCGCGGTGTCGCAGACCGGAGCGCCCAGATCGCTCGGGTGGTAGTAGTCCTGCTCGTGAAAGCAGGGATAGTCGGTGATGTGCACCATTCGGGTCACCCCCAGGAGGGTGCCGTCGGCGTCGATCACCGGAGAGCTGTCGAAGGTGCGCTCGCCGTCGCGCTCGAAGAGATTCAGGACAACCACCACTCCGAGCTCGCGCGCCAACGCCGAGAACGCGTCGGTGGTGCGCCCGGGAACCGGCTCGGCGAGGTCGAGGACGCTTCCGGAGCCGGGCTCCTGCGGGTAGAAGGGCGTGAATGCGAGCTCGGCGAAGCAAACGACCTTCGCTCCGTCCGCGGCGGCGCGGCGAGCGGCCTCGAGGCCTTTTTCCAGGTTGGCGTCGAGATCGGAAGTCGCGGCCTGCTGGACGAGCGCGATGCGCAGAGCGGACATGCTGGGAGGTTACCTCAGGGTGTTGCCGGCGCGGGTCGCTCGCGCGCTTGTAGCGGTCGACGTCCCTGTCGACCGTCTTGGGGACGGCCGGGGGTGGACATGGGGACGGACCGCTGGAGATCGCACGGCAAGACCAGTCTGGAGGGGACACCCGTGGGACGGGTGTCCCAGATCACGGCACGATCGTCAGCCGCTCGCCGGTCGAGTAGGCGGTGAACTCGGGCGCGTACATCGACTGGAGCGTCGCAGGGGCGGACTGGAAGCTGCCGGCAGTGGCCGCACGCAGCCGGTGTTTCATCGTGTACTCGCCCACCGGCAGCCGCTCGAAGAAGAAATTCATGCCGCTGTCTCGGACCTCCTCGTAGCGCACGAGCCCGAGATCCCACTGATATCCGGAGGTCGAGCGCTCGGGCTCGAAGCCGGCCGGCCGAGGATCTCGCAGGTGGACGTACTCGGCGGCATGCTTGGCGCGGATCGAGACGTGGACCTCGACCTGGTCGCCGACCTCGACCTTCGCCCCTTCGGCGAGCGGCTCGAGGCGCCAGCCGTCACCGTCGTGGACACGCCGGAAGTAGCTCCGGTGGGCCTCGAAGAAATCGCCGCGGGCTTCGGCCGGCAGCTCCTCGGTCGAGAAGTGCCAGGTCGCCGAGGCGAAGGCGAACCCCGGGGTCTCTTTTTCAACGACAACCGTCGAATCGGTCGTCGGCTCGATCTCCTCTCCGGCGACGACCACCTGGTTGTTCTTGCCCGTGTACTCGTCCGGCTCGAAGACGAAGACCTTCGGGGTCCGCTCGCCAATCGCGATCGAAACCTCTTCACGCGCCGCCAGAGTGCCTTCGTGCTCGAGGTAGTGAACCAACGAGTAGATGACCTCCGCCGTCGCCCGGGTGGATTTCCAGTGACCGAGCTTCTTGTTGAGAAGCAGCCACTGCACGAGCCCCTCGCGCCGGGCATCGCCCTCGTCGAGCTCGGTCAGGGTCCGCAATGCGAAGGCGTGACTTTCGATGGTGTCGTTGTACCAGAGCCAGGCGCGGTCTTCGGGAGCCCAGTAGGTACCGAGCTCGTCGGTCGTCTTGGCCGAATCCATAACGCTGTCAAAAACCAGGCGGGCGTCCTTCGAACGACCTTCCCGCTCCAGGGTGAGAGCTAGCTGGGCCTTCGACAGAGGCGAATGCTGCTTCCAATGGCGCATCGAGAAGTCGAGCATCAGCTCGCGCTCGGCGGCAGTGAAGACTCCACCGGTCCACGAGTCGTCGGGATAACTCGACAGAACGTAGTTCAGAAACGTGACGAACTCCCAGCAGCAATCGAGACTCATCATGTGCTCGACCATCTCGTCAACGTAGTGACGATGCATGTACTGCCAGGCTTTCTCGACCATCGGCTTCGGAACGTCGACGCCGAACTCGAGGGCCCGGGAGAAGCCGTTGAGCAGATAGAGCGTCATGTAGGGCGACGGCGGCCCGCCCGGAAACCACGGAAAGCCGCCGATCGCGGTCTGCGCCTTGCGGAGCTTGGCAAGGGCGGCCTTGCGCTGAGCGCCGGCGATCTTGGGGTCCAGCACGTTGATCAGATCGTCGCCGGATCGGCGACCGCCCTTCGAGACTCCCACCCACGGGGTCTCTTCGAGCGCCATCTTGCGATTCGGATCGTCGTTCTGCCAGGTCTCGTACTGGGTCTCGCGCTCCGAGAACTCGCGCGCCATCCGCTTGACCGCCGGATAGTCGTCGTAAAGGGTCGAGACAATCCCGGTCGAGAGGAACCGGTTGAGGGTCTGTTCGGTGCACTCGTAGGGGTAGTTGGTGAGATACGGAAGCGCCGACAGCACGCTGTAGAAGAGTTGGGTGTCGAGGGTCACGATCAACTGCTCGTCGATCCGGGTTGGATCGTCGTCGCGAGCGAGGTCCGCAAAGTGCAGGAGTTTGCGATCGCGATCCTTCAAGGTCACGAACCGCGACTGCGCGAGGTGCATGCGGCCGGGCAGCACCGGGAGCGGCCGCAGCTCGCCGTCGGAGAGCGACCCCGCGACCCCGCGGACCTTGATCGCGATCTCACCGAGCCGAGCGGGCGTCTCGACGCCAACCGTGTGGGTCCAACTCTTGCCGGGCTCGACGGAGAATCTGCGCCCGCGAGCGACCGAAGGCTCGACTCCGAAGGCCTCGAGGAGGCTCTCCTCGGTGACCGGATCGACGATCTCGAAGTCGAGAGTACCGTCCAGGCGCTCGTCGCCCGCGTTCTGCACCACGATGCGAAGCTCCGCCCGGTCGCCCTCGCGCAGGAACCGCGGCAGGTAGGGGCGTACCAGGAGATCCTTCACGGTCTTGACCCGCTCGGTGGTCCTGCCGGAGCGCAGATCCTTGGTGATCGCGTGGGCCCAAACGTTCCATTCGGTGACCGAGTCCGGCACTTCGAACTCGAACGCCACTGAGCCGTCGGCGTCGAGCAGGAGATGCGGTTCCCAGAAGGCGGTCTCGGAAAAATCGGAGCGCAGCTCGCCCTCGACCGGCGCGGCCTCGGGCTCGTCGCCGCCCTGCGCGACCTTCATGGCCTCGCCCTCCACCATCTCGTCGCGGCTCAGGGCTGCGTCCTCCATCGCAGCCGCCGGCTTCGGCACCGCCATCGCCTCCATCGCGACGCCACTGCGCATCGCCCGCATGCGTCCGCCCGGCCCGTAGCGACCCAGCCCCCCGATGCCGTAACCGCTCAAGAAATTCAAGCGGTCACCGTAAAGCGCCGGATACCCGGGCAGCGAAAACAGGTTGCCCGCCTGCCAGACCACACTGCTGGGTCCGAGATTCGAGTCGGCGGCTCCCGGCGCTCCCCAGTGGGAGTACAGACCCATCGGATCGGGCGGTTGATGCGGCGCAAACACGTCCAGGCTGCGGTCGTACATGTAGGCCAGAAGCTCGGCCGAGCCTTCGGCGAGGTCGACTTCACCGCCCTTGACCCGCACGCGCCAGGTTTCGCGCCCGCCGGGCTCGAGAAAGTCGCGGAAGCTCGAGAACTCGACCTCGAGCTTCTTGTCGTCCCAGGGCACGAAGATCGTCTCGCCGGCGGTCATGAGCTGATGGTCGCGAACCGCAGTCAATCGCAGGCCGAGGCCGCCGCGATCAGCTTCGGTCACCGGAATCTCGAGAACGTGTGGGCCCCGGCTCGAATCGAGCGTCTCGCGACGCACGCGCTGCCCCCGACGGAACACCTCGAAGACCAGGCGCTGGTCCTCGAGGCCCGAGTGGACCAAGACGCGCGCGGTCTCGCCCACCGAGACCGTCGCGCGGTCGCTCTCGAGAACCGCCGGCAGCGCCAACCGGGAACGCTCGGGCTCGACCACCACGAACTCGGTCGAGGTCGTGTACTCGGATCCGAAGGCGTCCTCGGTCGCGTAGTGCAGCCGGTAGACCCCGGATCGAAGGTCTTCCAGCGCGACCTCCGCCGAGCCATCCGCGGCATGCGTGGTCTCACCCGCGACGATCTCGTCGCCGTCCGGCCAGAGCCGGAGAATCCGCTCGGCGTCGGTGAGACCCTGCCATCGAGAGCGCAGGCGATCGCCCGCGGTCCGATGCTCGGGTCGCGTCGCGCCGGAGGCGACGGGCGGCTCCGGCAGCTCGAGGTCAGCCGGCAAAGGCGTTCGGTCCGGCTGCTTCAGTCGGGTCACTCTCCAGGTACCCGTTCCGGCGCGCCCGTTGCCGTCGAGGTCGCGTCGCTGGACCGCGAATCCGAGCGAGGATCCGGCCACCGCGAACTCGCGATCGCGCTCCAGGGTCGCTTCCACCGCCACGAATCCCAAGCGAAATACGCGCTCGGCCTTGCTGGTCTCGCCGCCGCTGTCGACGACCTCGGCCGCCAGCCGGAATCGGTAGCTGACGCCGGTTCCAGCCTGGCGCTCGTCGGCCTCGGGTAGAAAGTCGATCGCGAACGTTCCGTCTTCGGCGAGCTCGACCGCGCCGGATGCGATGGTCTCGGCCGAGGTCGGAGCCGGCGGGTAGTACCACCACCACCAGTACGGGTAGACCGGCTCGCGGGTGACGCGCCAGCTGACGTCGCCATCGACCACCGGCAGACCGAAGTAGTACCTCGCGGATCCTGCGAGCCGTGCGGACCGGTTGAGCCTCAGGGCTTCGGCCGGTGGATCGAGGACGGCTTCGAACGTCGGCCGCTTGTACTCCTCGACCTTGACGCTCGAGTAGCCGTTGAGCGACGAGCGCAGGCTCCAGTTCCCCAGGATGCGGCCGGCGGGAATCGTAAACGAGCCCGACGCCGAGCCGTGGACATTGGTGCGTACGTCGTTCTTGGCGATCGACTCGCCGTTGGCGTCGAAGAGCTCGACCTCGATCGCGTTGTCTTCGAGCACTCGGAAGTCTCCCGCCGAGCTCTTGCCCCGGTAGGCGACCACCTTCCACTGGAGCTCTTGGCCCGGCCGGTAGATGCTGCGATCGGTGTAGAGGAACGACCCGTACGCCTCGGATTCCCGCGACGGACCGCTGAAGTAGCGATGGGTCTCGTCGAGCGCGACCTCGCCTTCACGACGCGCGAGCAGAAAGTAGCTATTGCCGCTCTCGACGCCCTCGAACAGCGCGACGCCGTCGCGATTCGATCTCTCGGTTCGCACGCGGCGGTGCCCCTTGCGGCGATAGTCGTAGCGGTAGACGTGGATCTCGGCGCCGGCAACGGCCATTCCGGTTTCGCCAGAGACCGCGGACACCTCGAGCCGCCCGTCGAGCGGACGGGACACCAAGACCAGATCGGAGCGGTTGAAGTAGAGAGCCTTGACCTCGTTGTCGGTGTCGGAGAACGAAGGCCGAGCAGACGCGACGACGAGGTAGAAACCGATCCGCTCGAGGTCCGGCACGACGAACGTGCGGTGCTCGCGAAAGTCGGGTGTCGCGGGCAAGTCGATCTGCCACTCGCCGACCGGCGATCGCTTCTTGATCAGCTCTTCGGCGTCGCGATAGCCCGGTAGCAGTCGGTAGTCGCGACTCGCCCCGACGAGCTCGAATAGATCGAGCTCGTAGGCCCGGAAGTAGAGCCTCTCGAGGTTCGTGTGCCGGACCTCGATCGAGCGCCGATCGGCACCGTCCGTGGCCATCGACGTGACCGAGAACGAGGGGGACTCGATCTGCGCGATCGTGTGCCGGCAACGGGCCGCGCCGAGAGACTCGGGATGCTTGCGATCGCCCTCGCCGGCTACCCGTCGCGCCTCGACCAGTGCCCAGGGGTCGGAATCCGAGCGCAAAAACTCGGCGAGAAGCGACATTCCCATCGACCACCAGCCGTGCTTCGACCCGAGCTCGTCCAGGTGGGCCTCGAGGTTCTGGCGAATCCTCCGCCGATCAGACTCCTGCGAAACCCAGGCGTGGAGGCGCCGCAAGCGTTCGAGACGACTCTCGAAGGCGGACTCGGGACGCCCTGCGGCACGGTGCCAGGCCTCGAGGTCACCCAGCAATCCGGTCATTCGCGTCAGCGGATGAAGTTCGCCGTCGAGCTCCTCCACCGCCGCCGCGGGCTCGAGCAACGAGGTGAGTCCGAGCCGATAGGCGGCGTTCGACTCGCCGGCGGTCCACATCGAGGAATCGGCGAGGAGCTCGACCCAGAGGTAGGTCACCGCATCTCGAAGCGAACCTCTCAGCCCCTCGGGGTAGTTGTTGGGCGTGAGATAGCGCGACAGTGCGTCGAGGTCGAGCCGACCCAGGTCGGCGCGCCGTTCCCATACCCGAGCGTAGGCGTGGTCGGCTTCGCGAACGATCTCGTCCGCGGTCCAGGCTTTGAGATCGACCTCCTTCGAGGACACCATCTGCTCGCGCTGCCGGATCTCCCACGAGTAGACCTGGAGATAGTGAACCAGTCCCTGGGCGTAGTAGAGCTCGAGCGCCGCACGGGAAAGGGCGTCGGCGGGCCACGGCTCATCGCGCAGCAGACGAACCGCGGTCTCGTAGCCGTGAAGCCCGGTGGTGAGCTGAACCAACTCGATCAGTCCGCGCGTCCAGTTCTCGGTGTCGGCGCGCGCCACGGCCTCGTCGAGAAGCCGGCGAACCGTCTCCGAGGCCGCCTGGAACTTCTGCTCGTCGATCAGCTTCGCGACCTCGGCCCATGCGGCCTCGGGATTCCACGGGCCGGAACCTCCGGGGCCGCCGCCTTCGGTACCTCCCGGACCAGTCACCGGCGGCTCGGTTCCTCCGGCCGGCACCGAGCCCGTCGCCGCGCCCGAGCCTGGGTCCGCG
>CALZIK010000167.1 GCA_945787635.1 Thermoanaerobaculia bacterium
GCCCACGACCGCCGCCGGCCGGCCGGCGATCGCGACACCGCGTGCCTCGAGGGGTGCGGTCACGCCTTCGGCGTCTGTGCACTCGGCTTCCCAGACGTCGCCCCTGCGAGCCAGCGAGTTGGCCGCCGAGATGTGCTCGGCGAGCGGGCTGACCGCTCCCGCGACCGCCACGGCGATCTCCTTGAAGGGGGCGGTCACGCTGAGTGCCACGAGGTCGAAGCCCAGAACTTCGAGGCTCCCGCTCTCGACGACGTCGAGCCAAAAGTCGCCGAAGACCGGAACGTGGAACGGCAGGTACAACTGTTTCATGCCGAGCTCGCGGTACATCAGGTTGTGCAGGCGAGGCGAAAGGCTGTGGAGCACGGGGCGGCCGACAACGCCCGCCAGCGACGAGACCGGAGGCAGGTCGGGTAGTCCGTAGTCTTCACGCAGGGCGTCGAGCGTGAACTGACCCGGCGCCGCCGGGCGGTCCTGCGCCTGGGCGTAGACCAACGGTGCCCCGAGCCGCGGCGCGAGCAGGCGACTCCAGGCTCCGGACTCCCCACTCGCAAAGGCCACGACATCGTCCCGGTCGAGGGCGTCCAGCAGAGCCAGGGGCTCGACCGCGTCTCGCGGGCATTCAGCCGCCGGCACCAGCTTGTAGAACCGAGCCGGGGTCGCAATCATGGCTTCGGCGCGCGGGCGAAGCTCTCCCAAGTTTGCGGCTGGTCCGTGCCACGAGATGATCCTCTTCTCGGGCGGCACCGCCGCGAGCACCTCCCGCGTCAGGTCCCGGTCCGCCTCGAGGTCGACAAGGTCAAACCGCTGCGCCGCGGTTGTCAACCGGGCGGCGCGCTCGACGGCCGAATCCGTCGCCTCGCCGCCTTCCGCACGGCTGCGCAAGGTATAGATACTTCGCGAGCCCAGGCTTGCGATCCCCGCTCCCTCGGAATCTCCGAGCAGATCCGCCCGCCATTCGAGACCCCAGGCCGACGCATGTCGCGGAAGGCCGGCATTCGGAGAGGGAGCACTCGTGAGGCTACCCACGAGAAGAGCTGACTCCACCACGGCTTGGATTTACCTCGTTTCGAGCCCGCGCCCTGAGGTTCTTCCCGCGCCCATCGCCCGCATTGCGGCGACGCTCGAGGATGTGGATACCGCGTAGGGGACGAACACTGTGAGGATCATCTTCAAAACCCGCCGGGCCGAGACATCGCCGCTCAGAGCCGCGTCTCCGTGGTTGATCGCGATCAGAATGGCGCCAACCACCAGAGCATACTTGAGCGCGCGCAGCGCCACGACTTTGGAGCATGCCAGCCGAATCCACGAGTCCATACCGAGTCCCTCCGTCGCGATCTCCGTGTGGTGACCAGCGCGAGGATACCCTGTGCCTGATACGATTCGATCGTCTCGAGGGTGTTGTTGAGCGAAACTGTGCGCATGAGATCCGACGCCCACCGGCCCGCTCCGGGCGGCCGCACGGACGCCTTCAAGGCCTCTTGCGGTGAGGCAAGCCAATGACCTTCAGCCTGGCCGAGCAGATTGTCCTGGCGGCGCTGGTGCTCGCGACGGCGGGGCTCTTCGGCCGGGACCTCTGGAGCAAGATCCGGATGATCGCCGCCGGCGCGCCGGATCGGGACCGAACCGACCGGCTCGGAGCCCGGGCACTCACGGTGGTGCGCGAGGTCCTCTTCCAGAGCCGGGTGATCGGCGGCCGGCCGATCGTGGGAACCATGCATGCCATGGTCTTTCTGGGCTTTCTGGTCTTCGCTTTCGAGACCCTCGACCACTTCCTCGAAGCGTTCGGCGTTCCGTTTCTCGAGCCGCTTCTCGGCGGCGCCCTACCCTACTTCCGCGGGCTTCTTCTGGTCGCCTCGGTCCTGGTGAGCGTCGGCATCCTCGGTCTCTTCTACCGCCGGTTCTTCATGAGAAAGATCTCTCCCGACCCCGAGTCGTACAGCTCCGGCGTAGTCGCGATCCTGATCTTCCTGCTCATGCTCACCTACATCAACGGCGTGCTCGAGCCGCCGCTATGGGAGCGGGCGAACTGGTGGCTGCACGCGCTGATCATCATCGTGTTCCCGCAGCTGATTCTCCGCTCCAAGCACTTCCACATCGTGATGGCGCCGGCCGACATCTTCTTTCGCACCCACCGGCTCGGCGATTTCCTGCCCCTGAACCTGGACCTCGAGAGCCTCGAGGAGTCAGACGAGGAAATCAGCCTCGGTCTCGAATCGATGGCCGACGTGCCCTGGAAGATGCGTATGGATTTTCTGACTTGCGTCGAGTGCAGGCGATGCACCGACCAGTGCCCCGCGGCGAGCTCCGGCCAAGAGCTGAACCCACGAGGCTTCATCCTCGCGGGTCGCGAGATGCTCAGTGGCGACGGTCCGGTGATCGGCAACGTAATCAGCGAGACGGCGCTTGGCCAGTGCACGAGTTGCGGTGCCTGTGAGGCCATCTGCCCCGTGGGCATCGAGCATCTGCAATTGCTGCTCGGAGCGAAACGCGCGCAGGCCCTGTCGACCGGGAAGGGGATGGTCGCGGCTGAATACCTCCAGACTGTCGAACGCCACGGCAATCCCTTCTCCGCCGGCAAGGCCGACCGCAAGAAGCTGATCGAGGAGCTCGGCATTCCCGCCTACGTGCCGGGTGAGACCGAGTACGCGCTTTGGCTGGGCTGTGTCTGGAACTACAACGAGGACGCGCGTGGCAGTCTCGAAGCGACCGTCAAGGTGCTCGACGCGGCGGGTGTCAGCTACGGTGTCCTGGCGTCCGAGAGCTGCAGTGGGCATCACTCCAGGCGACAGGGCGAAGAAATGCAGTTTCAAACCCTGGCCGCCGAGAACATCGAGCGCTTCGAGACCAACAAAGTGGCCAAAGTGGTAGCTCCCTGCCCGCATTGTCTACATACCTTCCGGCGCGAATATCCGACCGTCAAGGAGGGATTCGAGATGGAGACAGTTCACCACTCCGAGCTACTGACCAGCCTGATCGCAGAGGGTCGTCTGCAACTCGACGCCTCGGGAACCCCGGAGCGGGTGATCACGTATCACGACCCCTGCTACCTCGGCCGCTACGAGAAAGTCTTCGAGGCGCCACGCGAGGTGATCCGAAAGAGTGGCGCTCGCCTGGTGGAGCTGGGTCGCAGCCGCGAGCGCTCCTTCTGCTGCGGCGGAGGAAACGCCGGCTTCATGAGCCGCACCGAAGCCGAGCGCCGCGTCGATCAAGAGCGCAAGGACGAGATCGCCGCTTCCGGCGCCACCACCTTGATCACCGCCTGCCCCGAATGCAAGATGATGCTCGACGCCGCCGTGAGCGAGACCAAGGACCTTGCCGAACTGGTCGCGGAGTCACTCGCCGAGCCGGCCTCTCCGGCGCCGAGCGCCTAGGGCCATGCGAATCGACAGCCGCAGCGGTGTCGTGGCGAGCAATGCCCTGGCCCTGGTCCTCGCACTCGGCTGCAGCGGACCGTTCCCGGGTACCGAGAACGGTGGGCTGCCGCCTCTGGACTTCGACCTTCTCTTCGGCGAGAACCCTGACGGACGCAGGCCCGACGAACTCGCCTGGGCACCCGGTGGCCACCGCCTGGGCTTCTTCTTCGACGATGGTGACGGAAAAGGCCTCTGGATTCTCGACACCGAGAGCGGCGAGACCGTCCTCCAGGGCCGCGAGAGTCAGGGCGGTCTCGGCAAGCTGGCGGCGTTTCACTGGTCGCCGACCGGAGATGAACTCCTGCTCGAAGACGACGGCGACCTCGCGCTGCTCCACGTCGCTGGCTCCTCTGGCTTTTCTGGCTCCGATACCGCGGAGCGCCTCGAACCGTTGACCTCGACCGACGTCGATGAAGAGGATCCGAAGTTCTCGCCCGACGGACGCTACATCGCGTTCGTTCGAAGCAACGATCTGTGGCTCTACGATCTCGACTCCGGCACCGAGCGCCGGCTGACCCACGACGGTGAGGAAGGTCGGACCCTCAATGGCAAAACCGACTGGGTGTACTGGGAGGAGATCTGGGGACGCAAGCAGGTCGGCCACTGGTGGAGCCCGGACGGCTCCCAACTGGCCTACTACCGCTTCGATGTTTCCTCCCTCTCCCGGTATCCGCTGATCGATTACACGGCTCGGTACCCGGAGGTCACCTGGCAGAGGTATCCGAAAGCGGGCGAAACGAATCCGATCGTCAAGGTCGGCGTCCTCGACCTGGCGACCGGCGAAACCGCCTGGCTGGCCTCGAACGCAGACGACGATGCCTACCTGGCCCGAGTGGATTGGCTGCCCTCCGGGGATCGAGTCGCGATCCAGCGATTGAACCGCGACCAGGATCGCCTGGAGTTGGAGAGCTGCCCGACGAGCGGAGAGGCCTGCTCGACTCTGCTCGAGGAAGCTGCGAAAACCTGGGTCAACCTGACCCGGGATCTGCGCTTTCTCGAGGACGGACGGTTTCTGTGGACCACCGAGCGGTCGGGCTGGAGAGAGCTCTGGTTGCACGCCGCCGATGGCTCGCCCCTGCGCAAGCTGACCCCTGATGGATGGACGACCGAAAGCGTGAACGAGGTGGTCGAGGCGGCCGGATCGGTGGTCTGGACCGGCTACGCGACCGGCGAGCTGGGGGCGATTCATCGGACCGTCCTTTCGCAGCTACTCGAGGCCGGCGCGACGTCGCTACTCTCCTCCACCAAAGTTACCGCCAGCGTGACGACGGCCTCGACCACCGGCCGTGCCGCGATTCTCGAGAGCACCGCGGACGAGCCCCACAAGGCCTTCGTCGTCGATTTGGGCGGCAGGCGCCTGGCCGAGCTTCCGACCCTCCCCCCGGCGGGGTATGACCCGGCCGAGCTCCCGCGGTGGAAGTTCCTGAGCATTCCAGGACCGGACGGCTCAGACTTGCCGGCCGCTCTCCTCGAGCCCTCCCGGCGCCTCCCGGGGCGGAAATACCCGGTGATCCAGTACCACTACGGCGGCCCGGCGTCGCAGGTGGTTCGAGACGCTTGGGGCTCACGCGGTCGCGGCCTGTGGCACAAGATGATGGCCGCTCGAGGCTACGGCGTGCTCATGGTCGACAACCCGGGATCGAACTTCTTCGGCAAGACCGGAGCCGATCGGCTGCATCGGCGCTTCGGCGAGGTCAACCTGGCGGCCCAGCAGGCCGGCGTCGAGTACCTCGAGCGGCTCGCCTGGGCGGACGCTGAGCGCGTGGGCCTGTGGGGCTGGTCGGGCGGAGGGTCCAACACCCTGTATTCGCTGCTCAACGCTCCGGGGACCTGGAGCGCCGGTGTCGCCGGCGCTCCGGTAACCGACTGGAGACTCTACGACACGATCTGGACCGAGCGGTACCTCGATCACCCCGACGACAACGAGGCCGGCTACCGGAACTCATCGGCCGTCACCCATGCCGGCAATCTCACCGACGCTCTCCTCCTGGTGCACGGAACCGCGGACGACAACGTCCATCCACAGAACACCATGGCGATGTCGGCGGCGTTGATCGCCGCCGACAAGCCCTTCGAGATGGCGATCCACCCCGGCCAGAAACACGGTTTCCGCGGCCAGAATTCGAGACATTTCTACGAGCGCATGACACGATTCTTCGATCGCGAGCTCCACCCGAAGCCGTAGCCCGGCGTTTGAACCGACCACCCGACGACGGACAATCCGCAGATGACCACCTTTGAACAGGATCTGTCCGAGATCACCCGCCGAGAGAACCACCTGTGGGTCATCGCGCTGGCGCTGCTGATCCTCGTGGTCGTGGTCGCCGCGGGAGCCTTCCTAGTGCTGTTCAACCGAGCCGAGGGTATCGACCCCGCGCAGCGCTCGCTCCTCCTGCGAGGTCTGGCCGGCCTGCTCGTGCTTACCGTGCTCTTTTGCGTCTACGTGTTGCACAGCCGCGCCACCTTCGGCCGCATCCGCCAGCTCTTCGAGGCTCAGGCTCTGCGCGACACCTTGACCGGCCTCTTCAACCGGCAATCGTTCCCGGAGCGCGCCCGGATCGAGCTGCTGCGCGCCCGCCGGGACCATTCGGGCCTCGGGATCATGCTCTGCGATCTCGACGACTTCAAGCACATCAACGACACCCACGGCCATCCTCGAGGAGACGAGGTGCTTCGTAGGGTTGCCAATGCGGTGTTGAGCGCGACCCGTGGAACCGACCTCGCGTTTCGTTGGGGCGGTGACGAGATCCTTGTCGTTCTGTCGAACGTTCAGCGTACCGGCAGCCTGGTCGCCGCCCAACGCATCCGGGATGAAGTGGCCGCGGTCCGTACCGACCTGGGCTTGCCCATCGACGTCAGCATCGGCCTCGCCCTGTATCCGGACCACGGCGAAGACGTCGACAAGCTCATTCACCTGGCGGATCAGGCTCTCTACATCGCCAAGCGAAGTGGCGACAAGATTCACGTCGGAGAAGAAGAGCTACCCCTTGGCGACGAGGCCGTCAACCTCGTCTTTCAGCCGGTGGTCAACAGCAGTACCGGTGAGACTCTCGGCTACGAGATCCTGAGCCGCGACCCCAACGGCGAGGTCTCGATCCTCGATCTCTTCCGTCGCTACGAAGCCGTCGGCCAGCTCGACAATCTCAAGCGGCGGATCTTTCTTCAGCAACTTCGCGCGATCGAAGCCCGAGATCTCAAGCGAGCCTTCATCAACGTCGACTTCGAGCTCTTGCGAACGGTGGGACTGGTCGACAAACCGCTCAATGCCGAGGTGATTCTGGAGATTTCCGAATCCGAGGCCGTCACCAACATCGAGCAGTATCTCGACGTCGTCGAAAGCTGGCGCCAACGCGGCTTTCAATTCGCGATCGACGATTTCGGATCGGCCTTTCTTTCGTTACCGTTTGTCGCACAACTGGTTCCGAGCTTCATCAAGATGGACCGCTCGGCATTCCTGCAGGCCGCCGACTCCGACACCTTCTCGAGCTTCCTGCGCGACATGATCCTGGCGATGCGCAACTATTCGAAAGAGGGGATCATCGCCGAGGGCGTCGAGACCGAAGCCGAGCTCGCGGTGGTCAACCGGCTCGGCGTTCTTCAGGTCCAAGGGCACCTGACCGGCCGGCCCGGCAATCTCGAGCCTTCGGATCGAAAGCCCTGAGTCAGCCGTCGAACCGAGCCATCGCAATGGCTCCGTTCGTGCCGCCGAAACCGAATGAGTTGGTGAGCGCCACGTCGATTCTCGCTTCGCGCGGCGTGTGCGGGACGAAGTCGAGGTCGCAGGTGTCGCTGGGGTTGTCGAGGTTCAAGGTAGCCGGCATGACCTGGTCGCGAATCGCAAGCGCGAGGACACCGGCCTCGAGTCCGCCGGCGGCTCCCAAGAGATGGCCGGTCGCGGACTTCGTCGACGACACCGCCAGTTCGTAGGCGCCGTCACCAAAGACCGTCTTGATCGCTACCACCTCGCTGTCGTCACCGAGTGGCGTCGATGTGCCATGAGCGTTGATGTAGTCCACCCGACTCTTTTCAATGCCGCCATCCTCGAGCGCGCCGATCATCACCTTGATCGCCCCGGCGCCCTCGGGATGCGGCGCCGAAACGTGGTGGGCATCGCCGCTCATGCCGTACCCGCAGATCTCGGCATAGATTTTCGCTCCCCGTCTCTTCGCGGACTCGAGCTCCTCGAGAATCAGGACTCCGGCCCCTTCACCGATCACAAAGCCGTCGCGATCCCGGTCCCAGGGCCTGGAAGCCCGCTCGGGCTCGTCGTTGCGGGTCGAAAGCGCTTTCATGGAGCAGAAGCCTGCTATCGAAAGCGTCGTCACCGGCGCTTCACTGCCACCGGCGAACATGGCGTCGGCATAGCCGTGCTGGATCAGCCGGAATGCATCGCCGACCGCGTGAAGCCCGGTGGTGCAGGCGGTCGCGGGCGCCGAATTCGGACCGGTCACACCGTGGCGAATCGACACCTGGCCGGAGGCCATGTTGATCGCCAACGCCGGAATCAAGAAAGGAGTCACCCGCCGCGGCCCCTTTTCGATGAGAACCCGCAGGTTCTCTTCGATCGTCGACAGCCCGCCGATGCCCGAGCCAATCAGAACGCCGATTCGGTCGCGGCCGATATCGTCCAACGGCAATTGCGCATCCGCGACCGCCATGTCGGCGGCCATCAGCCCGTACTGAATGAACGGATCTGACCGCCGGACGACACGAGGATCGAGATAGTCCGTCACCTCGAACTCGGGAACCTGGCCCGCAATCTTGCTGGGATAGTCGGTCGTGTCGAACCTGGTGTTGAGGCCGATTCCGCTCTTGGATGACAACAGCGCGGACCAGGTCGGCTCGGTGCCCACGCCCAGCGGTGACACCAAACCGATACCCGTTACGACAACGCGACGGCGTTCCATCCGTTCAATCCTCACCGGGATCGCGAAAACGGGGCACCGGATTCGGCCCGATTACTCGGTGGAAGAGTTCGCTCCGATGTAGTCGATCGCCTGCTGCACCGTGCCGATCTTCTCGGCGGCCTCATCCGGGATCTCGAGCCCAAATTCTTCCTCGAGAGCCATGACCAGCTCGACGACGTCCAGTGAGTCGCCTCCCAGGTCGTCGGTAAAGCTGGCCTCGGGGGTCACCTGGTCGGCGTCTACCCCCAGTTGCTCGACGATGATGCCTTTGACTTTGTCAGCAACACTCATGTGTCTGTCTCTCCTTGTTGATTTGATGCCGGACCGGCTGCCGGAAGGGAACGCCGGCTGATGCAACCGAACACTATTACTGCGTCAGCGCGAATGCTACCAGTCTTGACTGTTGAGGAGAACGTCCCCGGGCGACCGATAATTCCAACCTGATCAAGCAGCTGCGAGATCAACCGCCGGCGCCGTTTCGTTCGAGGCGCTCATATGTAGAGGCCTCCAGAGATATTCAGCACGTGACCGGTGATGTACGCGGCCTCCTCGCTGGCCAGAAACACCGCGCCGGCCGCGATGTCATCGACTTCTCCGAGCCGGCGGAGCGGAATCGAGGCCTCGAGGTCCTTCTTGGATTGTTCGGGAAGCTCCTCGGTCATGGCGGTGCGAACAAACCCCGGCGCGATCGCGTTGACGGTCACGTTTCGACTCGCCAACTCGCGCGCCAGCGCCTTCGAAAAGCCGATCAGCCCCGCTTTGGCTGCGGCGTAGTTCGCCTGCCCCGCGTTACCCATCAGACCGACGACCGACGAGACGTTGATGATGCGTCCCCAGCGCCTTCGCATCATCCCCCGAGCCAGAGCCCGAGTCACGGCATAGGCGCCGGTGAGGTTGGTCTTCAAGACCCGTTCCCACTGCTCGAGATCCATTCGAACAAAGAGATTGTCGGCGGTGATGCCGGCGTTGTTGACCAGCACCTCGATATCCGAAAACCCATCCGGCAATTCGTCCAAACGGCTCTTGACACCCTCCGGATCCGCCAGATCGAGGCGATGAGCCACCGCGTCCGAACCCTGCGATCGAAGTTCCTCCGCCAGCGTCTCGAGCTTGTCCTCGCTGCGCGCCGCGAGCACCAGACGCGCGCCCTGGGCGGCGAAACGGCGGGCGATCGCTTCGCCGATGCCCTGTGAGGCTCCAGTTACCAACGCGGTCCTCCCGTCCAATCGAAAGTCGCTCATCAAAGCTCCTCCTCCTGCAGCAACTTGGCAAGGCCGGCGGGCTCGGCAAGGCTCGTCACCCGCGCGTCCGGAACGATCCGCCGAATCAGGCCGGAAAGCACCGAGCCCGGACCGATCTCGATAAACAGGTCGACGCCGAAGTCGTTACGCATCCTCTCGACCGATTCCACCCAGCGAACCGGGCCATCAACCTGCCGAACAAGAGCTTCGCGACAGGCCTCGCCCCGCGTCGCCGCCATCGCATCCACATTGGTCACCACCGGCACCGAAGGACGGCCGAAGCGACTCGCGGCGAGAAGCGGCTCCAGCCCCTCGCGTGCCGGAGCCATGAGCGGAGAATGAAACGGCGCTGAAACCGGCAGCAGCATCGCGCGCTTGGCTCCCCGCTCCAGGGCGAGTTCGACGGCGCGCTCGACCGCGGCTCGCTCACCGGCAATCACGGTCTGCACCGGAGAGTTGTAGTTGGCGGCGGAACATACGCCTTCGGTCGCTGCCGTCGCCGCAATCGCCTCCACCTCCGCGGCCCCGAGACCGAGAATCGCGGCCATTGCACCCTCTCCCTCGGGCACGGCCTCCTGCATCAGCCGGCCGCGCTCTCGCACCAGCCGGGCCGCGTCACTCAAATCGAGCACCTCGGAGGCCACCAGAGCCGAGTACTCGCCCAGGCTGTGGCCGGCCACGACGACAGGGGCAGGCAGGCGATCACGGACAGCTCTGAGAATGGCAATCGAAGTGGTCAGAATCGCGGGCTGAGTGTTCTCGGTACGCTGCAGGTCTTCGGCCGGCCCTTCCCAGCACATCCGCATCAGCTCCGCATCCAGGGCGGCATCGGCAGCCTCGAACGTCGCCCTGGCCTGCGAGGAGGCCTCGCTCCAGGCTCGTCCCATGCCGACCTGCTGAGATCCCTGACCGGGAAAGACGAACCCGACCGGCATTACCGAACTTCCCTGCACGCCGCCGACGATCGCCCGAGTAGGCGCAAGCCGCGGCCCGCTGAATGTCTCGTCCGCACGAGCCTCTTACCAGCGAATCAGGCTCGCGCCCCAGGTCAGTCCCGAACCGAAGGCCGAGAGCAGCACCAACTGGCCTTCGGCGATCTTGCCGTCCCGGTTGAGCTCGTCGAGCGCGATCGGAATCGAGGCCGCCGAAGTGTTGCCGTAGCGCTCGACGTTGACATAGGTCCGCCCCTCCGGGATCTCGAGCCGCTGGCCCACTGCATCGATTATCCGCAGGTTCGCCTGATGGGGGATGAACCAGTCGACATTCGCCGGCGACACGCCACACTTGTCAAGAACTTCGTTGCTGACGTCCGCGAGCGAGCGCACCGCGACACGGAAGGTCTCGTTGCCACGCATCC
This sequence comes from Thermoanaerobaculia bacterium, assembly GCA_945787635.1. GTDB lineage: Bacteria > Acidobacteriota > Thermoanaerobaculia > Multivoradales > JAHEKO01 > CALZIK01. The sequence continues at coordinate 10,919 of CALZIK010000167.1, forward strand.
GGATGTATCCGCGGTCGCCGTCAGCGCGCTCCTTGGTGAGTGGCCGACGACTTCCTCCGACCGGACGGTCGATGAGGTGCCCGAGAGAGCCGTCGCTGTGCATGGCGACGCCCAGAAGGCCTCGCTCGCCTTCGTCGGCCCGAAGCACCACCGCGCCGGCGCCGTCGCCGAACAGCACCGACGTAGAGCGTTCGGTGTAGTCGACGATCTTTGAAAGCACTTCGGCGCCGATCACCACCGTCGTCTCGACGGCGCCGGTCTGGATCATGCTCTCGGCCACGCCGAGCCCGTAGATAAAACCGGTGCACGCCGCCGACAGATCAAACGCGGCGGCGTTGACGGCTCCGATCGCGTCCTGCACCTGCGTCGAGGTGGCCGGAAAGCTGGTGTCAGGCGTGACGGTCGCGACAATCACGAGATCGACGCTGCTGCCCTCGATGCCGGCCATCTCGAGCGCTCTCTGTGCCGCTGGGATCGCGAAGTCGGACAGCGCCTCGTCATCCGAAGAGATGCGCCGCTCCTTGATGCCCGTGCGAGCCGTGATCCACTCGTCCGAGGTGTCGACCATGCGCTCGAAGTCCGCATTGGTCAAAACCTTGTCCGGTACACCTCTGCCGGTACCGGCGATACGCGCGATCTTCATGCTACAACCTCCTCGGACTCCGCGGCGCCGAGAACACTTCGCTCACTGGCGTGCAACTCGGCCATCTTGGTCTCCATCTTGGCGTGCACCCGCGCTTGGCAAAACGACGCCGCTTGCTTGATCGCGCTGGCCACCGCCCGGGCTTTCGAGCGACCATGGCCGATAAAACACCCGCCCTTGAGCCCCAGGAGAGGCACGGCACCGGTCTCTCGGTAGTCGGTCCGTCGTCGTAGACGCTCGAGTGCCGGGCGAGCCAGCAGATACCCCGCTTGCGATCGAAGGTCGCTCGAAAGCGCTTCGCGAAGCATGCTCCCGTACAACCCGGCCAGCGCTTCCGCGCTCTTGAGCAGAACGTTGCCGACAAACCCGTCGCAGACCACAACATCGACGGAGCCCGAAAAAACGTCGTGACCCTCGACGTTGCCGACGAAGTTGAGGCCGGCCTCTTCGAGAATGCTGAAGACCTGTTTCGTGGTCTCGGTTCCCTTCACCGACTCCTCTCCGATCGAGAGCAATCCGATCCTGGGCCGATTCGCTCCGAGGACATCCTGAGCGTAGAAATGCCCCATCACGGCAAACTCGCGCAACTGAGCCGGCTTCGCTTCGACGTTGGCCCCCACGTCGAGCACCACGGTGCGACCGGTGCGGTTGGGAAACACCGCGGCCAGCGCGGGCCGATCCACCCCAGTGATCGTTCCGATCACCAGTTTCGCGGCGGTCATGGCGGCTCCGGTATTGCCGCACGAAACGACCGCCTGCGCTTTGCCCTCGCGGACGAGGTTGCAGGCCACCCGGATCGAGGAGTCGCGCTTGCGACGGATGGGCGTCGCAGCGGGCTCGTCCATGCCGACGACCTCGCTGGCATCCACGACATCGATCCGGTCGTGAGGTTCGGTCAGCAGCAAAGAGACCTCGGCCCGGCGGCCCACCAGGGCCACCCGAAAGTCGGTTCCCTTCACCGCCGAACGAACTCCGGCGACGACCGCCTCGGGAGCGTGGTCGCCACCCATCGCATCCACCGCGATCAGCATGGCCGGCCCTCGCGCGAGGACGCTCGGCGCATTTCACACATTGAAGAACTGCGGGCTACAACGACTCTTCGACGTCGATGACCTGGCGGTCGCGATACTGACCGCAATGAGGGCAGGCGCGGTGAGGCAGCTTGGTCTCGCCGCAGTTCGGGCACTTGGACGCGGCCGGCGCCGCGAGTGCATCGTGGGAGCGACGCCGGTCGCGGCGAGCTTTGGAAGTTCTACGCTTGGGATTGGCCATCTTTGATTCCTCGTTTCAGTTTTCGAGTCGATCGCGAAGGCGAGCCAGGGACGCCCACCTCGGGTCCACGATCTCCTCTTCGCAGTCGCAGGAGTCTACGTTACGGTCGATTCCGCATTGCGGGCAGAGCCCCGCGCAGTCCTCCCGGCACAATTGTCTCATGGGTACGTTCAATTGGATCTGTTCCATCAAGATCGGGTCGGTTTCGAGATCTTCGCCCTCGAGATACAGCACCCCGAGGTCTTCCTCCTCCAACTCCAGCTCACCGACCACGGGCTCTTTGCTCTTGGGTTGAATCAGAAGTTCGATCGGGGCCTCGACCTCGGAAGCTGACCGCCCCAGGCACCGGGGGCATTCGAGCGCCTGTGAATAGCGGATCAGGCCGGTCAGCACGAAACCCGAAGTCGTGCGGGCAACTTCCCCCTCCCAACTGATGTTTCCCAGTTCAAGGAGTTGCGCGCGCTCGAGAGATCCAGCCGGAAAAGAGCGGGTCTCCTGCCAGCGAAACGGCTCGTCGCCGAGTTGATCGAGTCGGATCCTCATTCGCCAGCCTCCGATCCAGGCTCGGAAAGGCTACGAAATCGAGGGATCGGTGTCAACGCGGGCGCCTTGATCCCCACCTGCCGGATCTGGGACGATGACTTGCGTCACTCGAAGCCCCGCTCTTTGAAGGGCGTGCCGTGGCCAAGGAGAATCCCTCGACAACACAACCCGCTGACCAGTGGCCCCCGAGCCAGAAGCTCAAACGGGCCCTGTCGCGCCGGTTTCCGCGCCTGAGGATCGCCTATGACTGGACCCGCGGACAGATCCGGTGGCGCACCGATCAGGCGAAAGCCCTTCTCGGCCTGCTGAGCTTTCCCCGCTGGAGCCGCTCGCTGCGCTGGATCCGGACCGAGATTCGGACGCAGCTCCGGCGACGCTCCGAGCCGCGACTGACCGTCGGCATCGAGATCGCTTCCTTCTGGGAACCCCTGACCGGCATCGGTTGGTACCTGTACCGGCTGCTCGAGCATCTGGCGGCGCAAGATGACCTCCGAATTCGCCTGTACGGACCTTCCTCGGTGGTGAGCGACGACCTCGAAGAGCCCGTCGTCAGCCTGCCGGTCGGTCCCGCCATCGAACGGATCGAGCGCCGCGTGCCGGAAGGTCTGATCCTCCCGCGGGGCTGGCTCATCCGGTGGCTCCGGTGGCTCGAACCGCTGGCGATCGCGGCGGACGGCAACCAGGTGCTGTTCGCGCCCAACTACTTTCTGCCTCGCCGGTTCGACCTGGCGACCGGCGCCCGCGTCGCGACCGTGCACGACCTGGGCCTCAGACACTTCGCCTGGACCTTGCGCCGCGAGACCCTGGCCGAGCTCAACGAGAAGTTCGCTCACGCGGTCTTCGAGGCCTCCAGGTTGATCACGGTGAGCGCCGCCATCAAGGCGGAAATGGTCGCCGAGGGCCTCGCCGAGGCCGACCGGATCACTCCGATCCACCACGGTCCGGGGCAGCTCGCCTCTGTCGAGCCGGGAAGCTTGCCCCAGGGAGTCCCTTCCGAATTCGCCCTCCACGTCGGCACGATCGAGCCGCGCAAGAACGTCTCGGGGCTGCTCGAGGCCTGGCGCCGGCTCCGCGATCGCCGGCCCGACGCTCCCCAACTGGTTCTCTGCGGCAAGTTCGGTTGGAAATCTGAATCCGTCAAGGCCGAGGTCCAACGCTGTGCCCGCGAAGGCTGGCTCCTGCATCTGGGTTACGTCGAGGACGCCGAGCTGGCAGCGCTGTACCGCGGGGCGCGGGTCGTGGTCTTTCCGACTCTCTACGAAGGCTTCGGTCTGCCGGCGGTCGAGGCCCTCTGGGCCGGAGCTCCCCTGGTGTGCTCCGACCTGCCGGTGCTCCGTGAGGTCACCGGCGGCGCGGCGCTCTTCGCTCCGGCGGACCGGCCGGATCTGTTCGCGGATCGAGTGGAGCAGGTCCTCGGCGACGCCGCACTGCGGACCCGACTGGTCGAGCAAGGTAAGAGTCGGGTCGCCGAGCTGTCCTGGCACCGTACGGCCGATCTGACCGCCTCGGTCTGGGCGCAGGCCGCGGGCCGGGCATGGGAGAGCGGCGCCGTTGCCTGAGCTTCAGACGATCGCCGTGGACCTGCGGTCCCTGGTCGGTCGGCCCAGCGGCATCGGCTTTTTCACGCTGTCGCTCTTGAGCGAGCTGGCTCGACGGCGGCGCTCTGCCTTCATCGGCATGGCCCAGGCACCGGTTCACGGCGCGGACCAGCTTCGCGCCGCGGGAGTCGAGCTCGAGACCCAGAGCGCTCCGCTGGGACTCATCTGGCAGCAGCTCGTCCTTCCCCGGCGGCTCGCCCGCGGAGACGTGGATCTCCTCTGGTCACCTCTCCTGACCCTGCCGCTTCGGCCGAAGGTGCCGGCGGTGGTCACGGTGCACGACCTCACGCCGCTGCTGTTCGCCGAGGTCCATCGGTTCAAGGTCAAGGCCAGCGTTGCGCCGTTTATTCGTCCGACGGTGGAGTTGGCTCGGCGCGTCATCGCCGACTCCGAGTCGACCGCCGACGATCTGAGGACCCAGTTCCCCCAGATTCGAGACAAGCTGGTGGTCGTCTATCCGGGCGTCGATCCCGAGTTCAGGCCGGCGGCCGAGGAGGAAGTCGGGAGCTTCCGCGCCGAGCTCGGCTGCCCGGCGGGCTACGTGCTCTTCGCCGGCACCCTGGAGCCACGCAAGAACCTGCATCTCCTGCTCGAGGCCTGGGCCGGACTCAGAGCGTCGGACTCGGGCTGCCCTCCTCTCGTTCTGGCGGGATCCTACGGCTGGAAGAGCCGCGCGCTGACCCGGCGGATCCGTTCGCTCGAGCCACTGGGCCTGCGCTACCTCGATCACCTCTCTCGCGAGCGCTTGATCCGGCTGATCCAATCCGCTCGTATTCTCGTTCTGCCCTCACTCTACGAAGGCTTCGGCCTGCCCGCGGCCGAGGCCATGGCCTGTGGCGTGCCCACGGTCGTGGCCAATGCCTCGAGCCTCCCGGAGGTCGTCGGCGACGCGGGAATCCTGGTCGAGCCCCACGACCCCTCGGCGCTGACGGCCGCGATGTCTCGGCTCATCCATGATCCCGCGTTCGCCCGGGAGCTTTCCGCTCGCGGCATCGACCGGGCCCGGCGCTTCACCTGGAGCCGGGCGGCCGACGAAATGGACAGCGTTTTTGCCGAAGCGCTCGATACCTGATGAGGCGGAACGCCGCCCCGGTACTCTTGACCCCGCAATGACCTATCGAATCGGCATCGACGCCCGCAAGCTCACCGATTTCGGGATCGGCACCTATATCCAGAACCTCTTGCCGGCTCTGGCCCGGATCGACAGCACGAACCGGTATCTGATCTTCGCCCGCCCCGAGCACGCCGAGCGTATCGCCGAGCTCCCCGACAACTTCCGATTCGTCTCCGAGAAAGCTCCCGGGTACTCCGTCCGAGAGCTCGTCGCGTTGCCCTGGCAGATCCTCCGCCACCGGCTCGACCTGTTTCACGCCACCCACTACGTTTTGCCCTACCTGGTGGCTTGCAAGACCGTGGTCTCGATTCACGACATCATCCACGTGCTGTATCCGGAGTTTCTCCCCAACCGGTTCGCGTTGGTCTACGCCAGCACGATGATTCGCCACAGTCTCTCGCGCGGCGATCGCATCATCGCCAGCTCACAAAATACCAAGACCGATCTGCTCGAGACCTTCGGCATCGACGGCGAGAAGATCAAGGTCGTCCATCTGGGCGTTCCCCGGAGGTTCCGCGAGCCGGTGGACGCCGACATCGCCCGCGAAACTCGCGAAAAACACGGCATCGATCGACCGTACATCCTGTTCGTGGGCAACCCGAAACCACACAAGAACCTGACCGGCGTCGTGCGTGCCTACGCGCGCGCGAGAGAGCTCCACGATTTCGACGCCGATCTGGTCTGCGTCGGCGACCAGGGGGGCGAGGCCTTCAGAGTTCGAAGACAAGCCGAAGCTCTTGGAATCGCCGATCGTTTCCGACTCACCGGCAGAGTGTCGAGCGACGATCTACCCGCCATCTATCAGGGCGCGACCCTGTTTCTCTATCCCACCCTGTACGAGGGCTTCGGATTCCCGATTATCGAAGCGATGGCGAGCGGCGTGCCGGTGGTGACCTCCGACAAGTCGGCGCTCAAAGAGGTTGCCGAAGGCTACGCCGATCTGGTCAACCCTCTCGACATCGAGGGAATGGCAAAGGTGGTGGCCCATTGCATGGCCGATGAGGAGCATCGCACGGCGCTGGCGCGGCTCGGTCAGCGCAGAGCCGAGGATTTTCGCTGGCAGCGCACCGCTGAAAAAACTCTCGAGATCTACATGCAGGTCCTCGGCGCGCAAGACAGAGCGCCGGGAGCAGCCAGGTGAGCTCCGCCGCGACGGCCCCGAACGAGGTCCAGCCCAAAGCCGCCCTGGTGCACGATTGGTTAACCGGTATGCGCGGCGGCGAGAAAGTCCTCGAAGCCTGCGCCCGGCTCCTACCTGAGGCTCCCATCTACACGCTGTTTCACTTTCCCGGAAGCGTCGAGCCCCTGGAAGAGAAGGTCATCCACACCAGCTACTTGCAACGACCAGCCCGGTGGATAGGCAACTACCGTTACCTGCTGCCCTTGTTCCCGCGAGCCATCGAGTCGCTGGACCTCGCCTCCTACGATCTGGTGGTTTCGACGAGCCATTGCGTGGCCAAGGGCGCGATTCGCCCCGAGCGCGCGATTCACATCTGCTACTGCCACACCCCGATGCGCTACGTCTGGGATCAGCGCGAGGCGTACTTTCCCGAGAAGCGCGGGGTCCTCGGCGGGCTACGAGACCGCCTGCTCGACCGGCTGCGCGACTGGGATGTCGCCACGGCCCCGCGGGTCGATCACTTCGTGGCCAACTCGACCTTCGTGGCCGAGCGAATCAGGAACTACTACGGCCGCGAGGCGCGGGTGATCCATCCACCCGTGGACGTCGACTTCTTCACCCCGGCCGCAGGCGGCGGCAGCGGCGGGTACGCCTTGGTGGTCTGCGCGCTCGCTCCCTATAAACGGGTCGAGCTGGCGATCGAAGCCTGCTCGCGAGCCGGTATTCCGCTCAAGGTCGTCGGTACCGGGCCGGAGCGCGCGCGGCTCGAGTCCCTAGCGGGAAACCAGGCGGAGTTTCTTGGTTTCCGCAGCTCCGCCGACCTTCGAAATCTGTACCGCAACGCGGCCTGCCTGCTCCAGCCGGGGATCGAGGACTTCGGCATCGCTCCGGTCGAGGCGCTGGCCTGCGGCACCCCGGTGGTCGCCCTCGGGCGGGGCGGAGTGCTCGACATCGTCGAAGACGGGCGACATGGAGTGCTGTTCGAAAAGCAGGAAGACCCCGCGGCGCTTTCCGCCGCGATTGACAAATGCCGAGAACTGCGGTCCAATTTTCACGACCTGAGAGAGCGATCCACCCTCTTTTCGGCCGAACGATTCCGCAGCGAGATGTCGGCGCTCTTCGAGGAAGTGCTCCGCGGTCCGAGGCCCCACTCTTGATTACCAGGCGATATCGTTATCTCACGCTGGTCTACGTCCTCAGTGACGTCCTGGCGACGGTACTGGCCTTCTTCCTGGCCTGGCAGCTTCGTTTCGGCAGCGATCTCATCCAGTTCGCGAATCCGGATCGACCGGATTTCAATCGCTATCTGACGCTCCTGCCGGTCGCCCTGGTTCTCTGGGTGATCGTCTTCTACTTCCACGGTCTCTATCAGGCCCGGCGGGGAAGAAGCGGCGTCGACATGGCGCTGACCGTCACGGTCGCGGTACTGCTCGGCATGGTGCTGCTCTCGGTCTTTATCGTCTGGAACAAGGAAATCGTCTTCGACACCGCGGGCAACCCGGTGCCCTTCACCTATAGCCGTGCCTTCCTCGGCTTGTTCGCGGCCTTGGACGTCGCCCTGCTGGTCGCCGGACGGCTGCTTATCCGCACCCGGCTGCGCTCGCTGCGCCGGCAGGGCAAGAACCTCCAGAGAATCCTGGTCGTCGGAGCGGGAGTCCTGGGCCAGGACGTCGCTCGCAAGCTGCAAGCGCATGCCGAGCTCGGGTTTCGCATCGAAGGCTTCCTCGACGACGACCCGCACAAGCGCGGCGCCGCTTTCAATGACACTCCCGTGGTCGGCACCCTCGACGACCTCAACGTCAAGATCCAGGAGCTCGGCATCGACCAGGTCTACGTGGCCATGCCGCTCGAGGCCCACGCGAGGATCCTCGAGGTCCTGCGCGTCGTCGGCGCCGAATGCGTCGAAGTCAAGATGGTGCCGGATGTGCTGCAGTACGCGACGCTTCGCGCCGAGTTCGAAGACCTGGACGGCACGCCGGTCATCAACCTCTCGCAGGTCCCGCTCAGAGGCTGGAGCAGCCTAGTCAAGCGCGGCATGGACATGGCGATCGCCGCACTGGCGCTCGCCGGCCTGGTTCCCTTCCTGCCGCTGCTGGCTGCCGCGATATGGATCGAGGACAAAGGGCCGATCTTCTACCGCCAGGAGCGCATGGGTCTCGACGGCAAACCGTTCTGGATCTGGAAACTGCGATCGATGCGGGCCAATGCCGAGTCCTCTACCGGACCGGTCTGGGCGACCCGGGACGATCCCAGGCGCACCCGGGTCGGCTCGATTCTTCGCCAGTGGTCGCTCGACGAGCTGCCGCAGCTGTGGAACGTCCTCAAGGGCGAGATGTCGATCGTCGGTCCCCGGCCCGAGCGCCCGGCTTTCGTCAAGGAGTTCAAGAGCCAGATCCCTCAGTACATGCTCCGGCACAGAGTCAAGGCCGGCATCACCGGCTGGGCACAGGTCCACGGCTGGCGCGGCAACACGTCGATCCGCAAGCGGATCCAGTACGACCTGTATTACATCGAGAACTGGTCGCTCTCGCTCGACGTGAAGATCCTCTGGATGACTCTGCGGCACGGTCTGCGCCACAACGCGTACTAGCCGAGAGTGCCCCGCGCGGCAGGTTCCTGGGCATTCGCGCGGCGCAGCATCCCGCCGCATGGAACACTAGGCCGTCCGCTTCAGCTTTTCCTTCACTCCGGCCAGCGCCGCCCGGACCTCTTCGAGCTCTTCCGGGCTGAGCTCCTCTTCGGCGAAGCTCTCTCTGACGTAGTGAGAGACGATGCAGCTGGTTTCTTCGGCGGCTTCCGGACAGCGCCGCTTGATCGTATCTTCGACCTTGAGCGGGCCGATCCAGACGGGCACCGACGCTTCCTTGTCCCGGCCGGTCATGGCGCGAAGTAAACGGTACGCTTGGGTCGCCGAGAATCGCTGCCGGCGCAGCCAGAACCAGACTCCCACGAGAATCAGAACCAGGATCAAGGGCGCGAGCCTCCAGGGCGAGAACCGCCGATCGAGCGGCGTCTTCTCCTCGGACCCCGACTCTTCGGGCCCCGACTCTTCCTGAGCTTCGTCTGCCCGCGCCCGATCCCGGTCGGGCTCCGATTGAATCGTCCGCCAGAAGCGCAACCACACGTCGCGCAGCTTGACGAAAACGTCCACCTGGTCTCCGAAGCCGTAGGTCAGAACGTACCGGTCCCACCGAAACAGGATGTAGTCATACGCCTGAGAAACGAGATCCCGCCAACCCGCGCCACCGGTTTGCGGCCGCGCCTCCGCCGGCGTGGGGTCGAAGATCTCCCAGCTGCCTCGGCCGGGGCCGGCCAAAGCAACCCCCTCCGCGTCGGGCACGAACGCTTCCACCCACGCGTGAGCGTTCGCCTGCCGGACGATCATGTACTCCTCGAGCGGATTGTAGTCCGCACCCAGGTAGCCTGTGGCGAGTCGCGCCGCTATGCCCTGCGAGCGCAGAAGCAATACCATCGCCGACGCGAAGTACTCGCAGTGCCCCTGCTGGGTGTCGAAAAGAAAGCTCTCGATCGGGCTCGGTCCGCCGTTGACCGGATCCAGAGAGTACCGGTACTCACTTCGAAGGTGACTCTCGAGCAATCGAATCCGTCTCTCGAGATCGCCCGACACCATCACCCTCTCGGCGAGCTCGATCATGCGAGGAGTCACCGCCGAAGCGTCGAGCTCGGAGTCGCGAATCCGCGGTTGACTCTGACCGCCAGCCAGCGGTCGGTTCGCCACGACGGGCTCGGCCGCCAGGCCTGCTCGATACTCGACGGTACCCGGCCTGGGGATCAGGAGTCTGGCTTCTCCGGTCTCGTCCATCACCAGGCCGTTCGGGCCGACGTCGAGCGTGGTGGTCTCGACCGGCAGCGGCACGCGGTTGTTGCCTCGACCCAGCCACACCTTCATCCAGCTGACCGGCCGCAGCCCGTGGATATGGTAGAAGCCGTCGCGCCCCTGACCGACCGTGTATCTCTGACTCCTCTCCCGGCGCCATCCACCATCGATGAAGACGTCGTAGGTCGCCGCCTTGAACCGCATCTCGGTCCTTGGAGGCGGCGGCGTCTCATAGACGAAGCGGAAGACGACGGTTCGAAGCGAGCGCACCCTGTCGATCATTCCGAGGTCGAGCCGGTCCGAGAAGCCCGAAACCTGAACGGCGCCGCCGACGCCGGCGCTCGGCACATACACGTACGGCTGCCGCAGACGCGGCAGGAAGAAGAACAGCGGAATCGCGGCGGCGACGCTAAGAAGAAGGGTGCCGGAGAGAAACCGGCTGACCGGCACTCGCGGCTCACGAGTGGATCTCGCCATCAGCTCCGAGACCGAATGAAGCCCGGCGAAGCGGATCAGAGTCAGGGAGGCGAGCGCTCCGAAAACCGCCAGATAGAGAATCGCCGCCGGATGAACGCTGGTTCCCATCGACGCCAGGAACAAAAAGAACAGTCCGAGAAAGAGATGCCACTTGTCCTTTTCTCTGCGCAGGGCGAAGAGCTTGACCGCCATGGCATAAAGCGCCAGATGCACGAGCGGCTGGAGGACCCTGCCGACCCGAAGCACGGTGAGATCCGACAGCAGAATCGGGATATACGCAGCGCCGAGGAGGTTCATCACCCAGTACGGCAAGACCCCCCTCACGTCGCGCTCGGTTCGGTGCAGAAACAGCGCCGCGGCGAGCATGAACGCGATCACCGGCGGCCATCCCACGACCTGATTCAAAGGCAGCGGAAGCGGCGCGATCAGGGCCAAAACCCCGAGGAGGCGCGACTTCTCGCCGTGATACCTCATCCGCGGTTCCGTCAAGATGCCCGCCGCTCCTCGCTCCAGCCCAGACGCAATTCGGCCGCGTCTCGACGACCGCTCCACAGCGGATCCGCCTTGCGCGGACTCGCCTCCAACAACGCCAATGCCGTCAGGATCCGCTGGCGCTGGAGCCGACCCCCGCTGTGTGGAACCGACTCTTCGCGAGTCGTGAGCGACACCTCGTATCCCTGGGCGAGATAGTGGACGGCGGCGCTCGCGGCCTCGCTGATCAGACCCTCGAAACGCTCTGCCTCGGCTCGACTCTCGAGCTTCCCTACGCCGTTGTCGAGGAGAATCGAAAGTCGCAGACTCTCCTCGGCCTCGCGCTCCATGAAGATCAGCTCTCCCTGCCGGGCAGATCGCTTCCAGTGAATCCCGCGCGGATCGTCGCCGAGCCGAAATCTGCGCAGCGTCCGGAGCTCATGGCTCCAGCCCACTTTGCGCGACGGCTCCTCGCCGATCCGCGAAGAATCGAAGTGGCTCAAGCCACTGGCCGGAAAGATCTCCGGATAGACGAGAACCTCGAAACCGGCCGGATAGCGCATCGCCTTCTCGAACAGACCGAGGGGAAACACCGAGCTCAGGCGGAGGAAGGGAAACCGGTGAAGCCCGCGGCGCTTGATTTGAACCGCCAGTGAGTGCCCCTCAGAGCCACCGCGAGGCAAGAACGGAATCAGGAGCGGCTCGATTTCGGGCACGCCGCCGAGAACGATGTAACGGCGCCCAAACAGGCGGTCGTGGTTGGTGATCGCGACCGGAATCGAGAACAACTGCCCGGCATGAACCTCGGGCGATCCTCCGAACTCGAGCTCGATCCTGCCCAGATTGCGCTTCGATGCGAGACCCGAAACCGCCAGGAGGCCGAGCATCACGGCTTCAACCAGGTACAGCGCGTTGTTGCCGGTATTGGCAGCGGCCACTCCGACGATCACCGTGATCAGGATGTACCAGAGCCCGACCTTGGTCATCCGGACTCGTTCTAGCTTGACCGGTTGGGTCGGCATGCTCAGCGACGCTCGCTTTGCGGGGACTAGAGCGGAACCGGCACCCGACGAACGATGCCCTTAACGGCTTCCCGGCAGGACTCCAAGGTCGTGGCTCCGCCCTTGAGGACGACTCGATGCGAAAGAACCGGGCCCGCGAGGCGCTGAAGGTCATCGGGAACCACGCAGTCGCGCCCCTCGCAGAGCGCCATCGCCTGAGCAGCGCGCAGGAAGTTCTGCACGCCGCGAGTGGAGACGCCGAGCAGAAACTGCTGCGACGACCGGGTCTCCGCGGCGAGCGCGAGCAGGTAGTCCGCGATCTTGTCGGCGACCTTGACCCGGTCCACGCGCATCTGGAGCTCGAGCACCTCATCGCGGCTCACGGTCGCGCTCAGGCCCGCGAGCCGATCGCGGACTCCACCGGTCATTAGCAGAAGCTTTTCCTCCTCGTGCGGCGGATACCCGAGACGAAGCGACATCATGAAGCGATCGAGCTGTGACTCGGGGAGGGGAAACGTGCCCACGTATTCGAGCGGATTCTGGGTCGCCATGACTACGAAGGGCTCCGGCAGACGGTGGCGGACACCATCGACGGTGACCCGCCGCTCGCTCATCGCCTCGAGCAGCGCGGATTGGGTCTTGGGACTCGTCCGGTTGATCTCATCGGCGAGGACGACGTTCGAGAAGATCGGGCCGGGAATGAACTCGAACTCCTGCTGCGCTTGCCGGAACACCGAAATGCCGACAATGTCCGAAGGCAACAGATCGCTGGTGAACTGGATGCGCTGAAAGGCGAGGCCGAGTGAGCGCGCCAGAGCCTGCGCGAGAGTCGTCTTGCCCACCCCGGGCACATCCTCGATCAGCATGTGGCCGCGCGACAGCAGGCACACGACGGCCTGGCGAATGACCTCGGGCTTGCCCTTGACGACACTCCCGACCTGACTCTCCAACCGGCGGATGATGTCACCCGTCACCGTGCGGGCGCCGTTCGGGCCCGCCTCGGAGGTCGGGGGTGTGGGAGATCTGGTCGATACCGTCATCTGTGGTTCCTTACGCGCGAGTCAGGAGTTCGTTGAGTCGTTCCCGCCGGCATCAGCCTCCCGCAGCTGCGGAAAACTCGCGGTACTCGCTTCGCTCTTCCACCGGAATCGGATGCCTGACCTCGACACTGAAGGCGTAGCCCTCTTCGTAGTCGACGTCTTCGAGCAGATGAGAAAACTGCGTGCCGGTGGCCTTGGGGAGCTTGGCGGTATCGACCCAGAGCTTCCAGTGCGCCACTTCCACCTCCCCGGCATTCACCATCGAGATGTCGAGGGTGACGCCCGGCAGCTTCTCCGGACTGTCGTGCTGCAGAAGGATTTCGAGTTGGACGTCTTGGCGCATCGCCACGGGCTCGGTGTCGAGCTCGATGGCGCCACCTTCAGAAGCTTCGGCTGCCATCGTTTCGTCCTCGGCAGCCGGCTCGACCTCGGCGCCCAAGGCCATCTCGACCATCGGCTCCTCGGGGCGGGCATCGACGATGAAACCGATCGGACGCGCGGTGTAGTACGAGCGCAGCTGGGCGACTTTCTCCTCCGGGCTCTTCGGCGCGCAGCCGAGAGCCAGCAGGAAAGCCAACGGCAAGAGACAGGCGGTACGAGAGTTCTTCTTCGTGGTCATCAACAATCCTCCTTCGTGACGGCAGCCGGTTCGTGGCCTAGCCACCCGCCGCGCATCCTAGCGCCAGCGACCGAACCGTTGCTATCGAGTTCTTCACATGGATCGCGACACGGGTCGAGAGGGCGTGCGGCAGGATTCTTCCCAGAATCGCCTCAGGCCTCCCGCCAGAATCACCTCCGGCTCCAATTCGATATCAAAACGCTCGCGCACCGCGTGGAAGGCCACAAGCATGAGCTCCAGAACCTCGCTCGATCTCGCCCCTCCGACGTTGACGATCACGTTGGCGTGCTTCGGACTGATCCGGGCGCCTCCGATGGCATTTCCTTTCAGCCCACATTCGTCGATCAAGCGACCGGCAGCGTGGTCAGGGGGGTTCTTGAAGATCGAGCCGACATTGGGCAGTCCAGCCGGCAGCGCCCCCCAACGCCTGTCGTTGAGCTCGTCGATTCGCGCGAGGACGGCGCCGGGTTCTGCCGGGATGAGCCGAAAGGTGGCCGACACCACGATTCTCCTCGTGCCCTGGAGATTAGTGGTCCGATAGCCCGGCTCGAGATCCTCGATCCCGAGCTGCTCGACGCGGGCGTCTTCGTTGATCACCCGGCAGGTGGTCATCACATCCTTGATTTCGGTTCCGTAACAGCCGGCGTTCATCACCACGGCTCCCCCGACCGTCGAGGGAAAGCCGCAGAGTGCCTCGAGCCCGGCCAGGCCCCGCGCCGCGGTCCCGCGGGCCAGCTTGGGCAGGGC
>CALZIK010000168.1 GCA_945787635.1 Thermoanaerobaculia bacterium
GCGACGAGGACCGTGCACTCGATGCCTTCGATGAACTCTTCGATCAGAGCGCCGCCGTAGTCTTTGATCATGATCCGCGCCTGTTTGATCAGCGCTTCCTCGTCTTCGACCCGAGAATCTCGTGTCAAGCCGACGCTCGCGTAGCTCGATGGGTGTTTGACGAAGAGCGGGAAGGCGAGCTCTCGAGCGGCCTGCCTGACCTCGGCCAGTGTGTGCGCGAAGACGTAGGCGGGGGTGTCGATGCCGAGCTCCCGGCAAACCCGCTTCATCGCCTCTCTGGAAGGCTCGAAAAACCGCGAGTCGGCTCCGGTAAACGGGAGATGCAATCGCTCCAGCGTCTTGACGACCTCGACGCCGGGGTTGTCCTCTTCGTCCCAGGCGCCGTCGCAGAGATTGAAGAAGACGTCGAAGCGGCGCCGAGCCAGCGCAACGACCTGCTTGACCGCCGTGGTCTTATCGAGCACCACCAGCGTCCACTTCGCATCCGGGAGAAAGGGCCGCGGATCACACGGCCAGTCGTCGTCAGGAAGATCGTTGAGATCCTGATTCGTGAGCAGGCAAATGCGAAGCGGTTTGGATTTCGCGCTCAAAAACGACCTCGAGAATTTTGCGCGAGAAAAGATAACACGCTTTGCCCTACCCGCGTGGGGGTTGACCCCTATCGCAGGGCCTTCCTACACTCGGCTTGTAAGCGCTCTCGGGCGCACTCGGAAAGGAGTACCGCATGGCAGTTACCGCAGCACGCATCAAAACGCTTGGAACCGAGAACGCCTTCAAGCTCGGCGAAGACATCGCTATTTGCCTCGAGCGAGGCGTCGACGTCGTCAAGTTCAATCTCGGCGAGCCCGATTTCGACAGCGCTCCCCACATCAATCGCAAGGCCATCGAGCAGATCGAGGCCGGTAACTCGCACTACTGCGATCCCGCTGGAATCCTGCCGTTTCGACAAGCGATCGCGAAGCACGTCTCGGACAGCCGGGGGCTAGAGGTCGGCCCCGAGCGAGTGGTCGTCACGCCCGGCGCCAAGCCTCCGATATGTTTCGCGCTCGAGACCTACGTTGACCCAGGCGATGAGGTGATCTACCCGAGCCCGGGCTTTCCGATCTACGAGTCCTGGGTGACCTTTCTCGGCGCCAAGCCGGTACCGCTGATGCTCTCCGAGGAGAAGGGATTCGCCTTCTCCGCCGACGAGTTGGGCGAGCTCATTACCGACAAGACCAAGCTCATCATTTTGAACTCGCCCTCGAACCCGACCGGAGGGGTCCTCTCGAAAGGAGACCTGGAAGGGATCGCGAGGGTCATCCGGGAGCGAGCACAGCCCGATGTACGGGTCTACTCGGATGAGGTCTACGAACACATTCTCTTCGACGGCGAGGTGCACAACAGCATCGCGAGCGAAGCTGGAATGGCGGACAAAACGGTCCTGGTCAGCGGGCATTCGAAGGGTTTCGCCATGACCGGCTGGCGCCTGGGTTGGGCGGTGCTTCCCAACCAGGAGGAAGCCGCGATCTTCAAGCAGCTCAACATCAACATCGTTTCGTGCGTGCCTCCGTTCATTCAGGAAGCGGGCCGTGAGGCCTATGAAAGCCCGGAAACCGCCGCGGCGGTTGCGAAGATGGTGAGCGCCTTCGAGCGGCGCCGCGATTGGGTGGTCGAGGCGCTCAACGACATCTCCGGCGTCAGCTGCCAGATGCCGAAAGGCGCTTTCTATGTTTTCCCCAACATCTCGGGCGTCTGCGAGGCGCTCGGCGTGGTCGAGGCCCACCGGGCGATGCCACCGGAGGTAGCCCGGCGCACGAGCCCATCGGGCATGTTCCAGATGTTCCTGCTCTACAGTTACGGCGTCGCGACCATGGATCGCAATTCCTTCGGCTCGATCGGAGCGAAAGGACAACATTTCCTGCGGCTCTCGATCGCGACCGGCATGGATCGGCTCAAGATAGGCTTGGAGCGGATGCGTGAAGCCTCGAAGGACGCCGAAGGATTCGCGGCCTTCTTGAAGCGCGAGCGGCTCTGGGGTTGAGCGCGGATTCGGCAAGGTAAAGGAGGAGTCGTGAGCCAGGGGCATGTTTTCATCACACGTAGGATTCCCGACCCGGGGATGAAGGCCCTCGCCGAGGCCGGAGTCCGTGCGACGGTTTTTCAGAAGAACGAGGAGAAGGGACTGACCCGGGAGGAGGTCATTGCGGGCGCGAGAAGCTGCGACGTGCTCATTCCGTTGCTCACCGAGCCCATCGACCGCGAGGTCATGAGCGCGAACGATACGCTTCGGGGCATCGCCCAGATGGCGGTCGGCTTCAACAACATCGACGTCGAGGTGGCGACGGAATTGGGCATTCCCGTGGCCAACACCCCGGGCGTCTTGACCGATACCACGGCCGATCTCACCTGGGCGTTGCTGATGGCCGTCGCCCGCCACGTGCCCCAAGCGCACAACTACATGGTCGCGGACCGCTACAAGCTCTGGGGGCCGAACCTGTTCACCGGGGCGGATCTGAGCCCAGGCGGCAGCGAACAGCGCAAGGTCCTGGGAATCATCGGCTACGGTCGGATCGGAGCGGCCGTCGCAAAGCGCTCGGTCGGCTTCGACATGGATGTCCTGGCCTACGATCCCTTCAACAAGGACGGGGTCACCGCCGATCCGCTGGCCGAGTGGGCCGAGTTTGACGAGCTGCTCGAACAAAGCGACTTCGTCTCGCTCCATCCACTGCTGACCCCGGAAACGCATCACTTGATCGGAGAAGCCGAGCTGCGCAAGATGAAGCCGACCGCCTACATCGTCAACGCGGCGCGCGGTCCGGTGATCGACGAGAAGGCCCTCGTGCGGGCGCTGCGCGAACGATGGATCGCCGGGGCCGGTCTCGACGTCTATGAGGACGAGCCGGCGATGGCGCCGGGCCTGGCCGAGCTCGACAACGCGGTTCTGCTGCCGCATATCGCCAGCGCGTCGATCGACACTCGCGGGAAGATGGCGTGGATGGCCGCGACCAACGCGGTCGCCCATCTGAAGGGGCAACGCGCGCCGAATGCGGTAAACCCGGAGGTCTACGACACCGAGGCGTACCGCCAGCGATTGGCGCGGTCCTGAGTCGAGAGCGCCGACGTTGAGCTCCGGCTGTCCGGCGACAGACCTGCGTAGGGACGCGCTCGCCTGCTTTCGCGCGGCGCTTCGCGCGGTCGAGCCCGAACGGCTGGTGCGCGAGTTTCTCGAGCATCGCGCGGATCTCCTGGCGCACGGCGGCAGGATCGCGCTGGCGAGCGTTGGCAAGGCCGCGGCATCGATGGCCAGGGGCGCGGTGTCGATGGTCGGCTCGACCTTTTCTGGAGGCGCGGTCATTGTTCCGCCGGGAGAGAGCGACAACGTCCCTGGTGGGCTCCAGGTGTTTGTTGGAGGCCATCCGATCCCCAGCGCCGAGGGCGTCCGCGGCGCGGTGGCGGTACGAGAGCTGGCCCAGGCCTCGAAGGCCGGTGATCTGTTCCTGCTTCTGATCTCGGGAGGCGGTTCGGCTCTGATGACGCTGCCTCCCGAGGGCGTCTCGCTCGACGACCTGCGAGTGACGACTCGCGAGCTACTCAGGGCCGGCGCCGAGATCGGTGAGCTCAACGCGGTGCGCAAGCATCTCGATGAGCTCAAGGGCGGTCAGCTCGCGAGAGAGGCTCACCCTGCCCGCGTGGTCGCCCTGGTCCTTTCGGACGTCGTCGGTGATCCTCTGGACGTGATCGCGTCGGGCCCGGTGTCACCCGATCCCACGAGCTTCGACGAGGCGATCGCGGTGCTCGACAAGTTCGGGCTCTGGGCCGGCTCGCCCGAGGCGATACGCGACCACCTCGAAGCCGGCGCCGGCGGCAAGGTCCCGGAGACGCCGGATGCGGAGGATCCGTGCTTCCGGTCGGTCGAAGCGGCGATCGTCGGCGACAACTCGATGGCCGCGGAGGCCGCTCGGCTCGAGGCGCAGCGGCTGGGCTACGCAGCCTCAACGACGTCTACGACCGTCACGGGAGAGGCGCGGGAAATCGGGGGCGGGCTGGGTCGTTTGGCCGTCCGGGTTCGCCAAGCCGGCGAGCCGGTGGCATCGCCGGCTTGCATGGTCTCCGCGGGTGAGACCACCGTCACTGTTACCGGCTCGGGCCGCGGCGGGCGCAATCAGGAAGTCGCCCTGGGGGCGGCGGTGGAACTCGACGGCACCGAGGACGTGCTGGTGGCGGCCTTTGGGACCGACGGCATCGACGGTCCCACCGATGCGGCCGGGGCGATCGCCACCGGGACGACCGTGGCCCGAGCCCGGGAGCTGGGGCTCGATCCCCGGAGCGCTCTGGCGGACAACGACGCCTATTCTTTCTTCGAGGCCCTCGGCGATCTGGTCGTCACCGGGCCTACCGGCACCAACGTGATGGATCTTCATCTGGTGATGGTGGGCGCGCGGCCGTAGCCAGCGTCTCGCTGTTACGATAGGCGCTCTTTCGCCCTCGGCACCGCGCAATGAAGAGAATCCTGGTAACCGGCGCCCTCGGCCAGATCGGAAGTGAGCTGGTTGCCGCCTTGCGTCGGCGACCGGGTGTCGAGCTGGTCGTGGCGTCGGACATCAAGATGATGCCCGGCACGGCGAGCGGCGACGGACCGTTCGAGTACTTGGACTGCACCAACCAACGCCAGATCGAGCAGGTCGTTCGCAAGCACGGCATCGACACCATCTACCATCTGGCGGCTCTGCTCTCGGCGGTCGCCGAGGAGCGGCCGCAGGTGGCCTGGGACGTCAACCTGGGTGGGCTGTACCGGGTTCTCGAGGTCGCTCGGCAGAACGGTTGCGCGATTTTTTTCCCGAGCTCGATCGGCGCTTTTGGTCCGGGCACGCCTCGCGATCGAACCCCGCAGGACACCGTGCAGCGGCCGACCACGATTTACGGCGTGACCAAGGTGGCCGGTGAATTGGTCTGTGACTATTACCACCAGAGGTTCGGCGTCGATGCGCGTGGGGTCCGTTTTCCGGGCCTGGTATCGCATGTCGCGGTTCCGGGCGGCGGCACCACCGACTACGCGGTCGAGATTTTCTACGACGCGGTTCGCAACCGCCGATACACTTGTTTTCTCGGTCCGGAGACCCGGCTCGACATGATGTACATGCCGGATTCGGTCAAGGCGGCCATCGAAGTGATGGAAGCGAACCCAGCCAAGCTCGAGCACCGCAATGCCTTCAACGTCACCGCGATGAACTTCACTCCGGAGGAACTCGCCGCCGAGATTCGCAAGCATGTTCCCGAGTTCAAGATCGAGTATCAGGTCGATCCGGTGCGCCAGGCGATCGCCGACAGCTGGCCGCGGTCCCTGGACGATTCCGCGGCCCGCCGGGAGTGGGGCTGGAGCCCTGACTACGACCTCGTCGCGATGACCACCGACATGCTCGAGAATCTGGAGCGCAAGCTGCGCGTCGACGATCGAGGCAAGCTGGATTGAGCACCATGGAGGCGCCAGAGAGATGCCCATAGATCGGTTGCACGACGTTCTCGGCCGGGAGCTCGCCGCGCTCGAAGAGCAGGGCCGTCAAAAGGGCTCCGAAACCGTCTTTACTCGCGTTCATCCGGCGCAGGGCGAGTCCGGACCCCGATTCGAACTCGAGAGCGAGGGCGACAAGCGCTTCCTGCGCATGAACTCCAACAGCTATCTCGGCATGTCGTTGCGGCCCGAGGTCATCGGCGCCGAGGAGAAGGCCTCGCGCGCCTACGGCACCGGTCCCGGTGCCGTGCGGTTCATCAGCGGCACCTATGACGTTCATCTCGCGCTCGAGCGCCGGCTGGCCGAGTTTCACGGACGAGAGGCATCGATGCTGTTCAGCTCGGCCTACGCGACCACGATGGGCACCTTGCCGCCGCTTCTGACCGGCGAGACCGCGGTGATCAGCGACGCGCTCAACCACAATTGCATCATCAACGCGGTTCGCCTGGCGCGGCCGAAGGAGAAGTACGTCTACGCGCACCTCGACATGGGCGAGCTCGAGGCCGCGCTCGAGACGGCATCTCGAAACTGCAGCCGGGCGGTGATCGTCACCGACGGGATCTTCAGCATGCGGGGCGATCATGCGCCGCTGCGGGAGGTGGTGGCGCTGGCCCGCAAGCACGACCGGGCCTTCGCCGAGAACGCACTGGTCGTAGTCGACGATTCGCACGGGGTGGGCGCCTTCGGCCGGAGCGGGCGGGGAACCGAGGAGTACACCGAGTGCGACGGAGTCGATCTGCTGATCGCGACGCTGGGCAAGGCGCTCGGCGTCAACGGCGGCTACGTTGCCGGCAGCGAGGTGATCCTTCGGTTCCTGCGCGAGCAGGCGGCGTTCTATATCTACTCGAATCCGATTACTCCGGCCGAGGCCGCTGCGGCGCTGGCGGCGGTCGAGACACTCGATGGCCCCGAGGGCCGCGAGCTCCTCGCGCATCTGCGCGCGATGACCCGGCGCTTCGAGGAGGGGCTCGTCGAGCGCGGCTTCGAGACCATTCCCGGGGAGCATCCCGTCGTGCCCCTCATGGTGCGAGACACCGCTCGCACTTCCGCCCTGGTGGCCCATCTCAAGCGTCGCGGGGTGCTGGCGACCGGTTTGAACTTCCCGGTCGTCCCCAAGGGCGACGAGGAGATTCGCTTCCAGATCTCGGCAGACCACACTCCGTCGGATATCGACAAGTGCCTCGCGGTACTCGCGGACTTCGAGAGCTAGCCCGCTGGGACTCGCTCGTTTCGTGACGCCGAGCTCCGCACGGCTTCGAACAGCCTCACGGCGAGCAGGCCCAGGCCCAGCAACAACACCGCGAACTTGAGCCATCCTCCGATCCAGGGCAGGGCTCCCGCCACTGCCAGGATGGCGAGTCCCACCAGGAGCGCCAAAAAGACCTTGGGCCGGGTGCCGTCGGATCCGGTGACCCTTCGGCCCAGCCAGTCCGCCACCAGAATCTTGCTCAGGTAGAGCGCCGCGACGAAGGCGGCGAGTCCGAGCAGGGAAAGCGGCAGGCCCACGAGGGTAATCGCCACCAGCACGAGAGCCACGGGCGTCGCCACCAGCACCAGAAAGCCGATTCCCAGCCGGCCCAGCCCGGCGGTCGCCGAATCGGGTTTGTGCCCAAAGAGCCGCGGCGCGAGCCACAGCAGGAGGGCTCCGACGACGAAAGCGCCGGCCAACTTGATCAGCCCCCAGATATAGAAACCGGACCGGCTGTAGCGGCTCTTGCGAATCGCGGCCGCCGGATGCGAGATGTCGGTAGCGCCGCCGATGACGGCGCCGTTCGCGACGACCAGCCGATCGTCGGTCGGCAGGGTGGCGTCAACCGATCCGGCGACGGATCCCGACGGAGTGATCTCGAGCTCATCGCCCTCCATCTGGAGGTTGCGCTCGACCCTGCCGCTCAAAGTGAGCTTGCGGCCGGCAGCGGTGAGGTCGCGGCCGAAGGTTCCGGCGCCCTCGAGCAGCTCACCGGCCATCAGGGCGTCGCGACCCACCGATCCGCCCTCGAGCAAGCTCACGCTCTGACCGCAGGCATAGAGGTTACCGGACACGTTCGCGCCCACCCGCACCCATTGGCCGAAGCCGCCCAGCGTACCGCCGACCTCGCCGTTGACCTCGACGTTCTGGGCGGCGGCAATGACACTGCCGGTGACGACGCCGTTGATCGTCACCTGCCGCGCGAACGCCAGTAGGTCGCCGTCCACGCGACCGTCGATTCGGACCACCTCGCCGGTGGCGATGAGCGTCTCGTCGAGAGTCTCGTTCTCGGCAACGGTCACGGTCGACCCGCTACGGGCGTCCCACGCCATCGCTGGAGCCGTTGTGATCGCTTGCCCGGCGGCTACGCTCAGGGCCAGCGCGAAGGGCACGGTCAGGGCGCGGGCGAGCTGGCGCGGTGCCCGCAGCGATCGAACTCCACTCAGGCTCAGCAAGAACAGCGAAACGCTCGCCATGGCGAGACTCCAGGAATCGGTACCGGTCATCAATGCACCTCCATTTCGCGCGATGAAGATTCCTCCGGTGAACATTGCGTTGATGCCGCCCTCGACCGAGAACGGATTGAGCCAGTCGGGCACCAGGCCTCCGGACAACGACCAGCCACGACCGATCAGCCAGCCGAGGGTCAGCAGCCCGGCCAGGCCGGCCGCGAGAAGCGCCGGTCGCTGCCGAGCCGCGGCTCTGGAAGGCTCGTGCGCGGCCGCTGCCGGAGACCATTTCGCAAGCGCGGTTCGCAGGGTTGCCGCTTCGGTCCGGAGAGCCGCGGCGAGCCGGCCACAGCTGGCACAGTCTTCGATGTGGCGCTCGAGATCCGCGGCTTCGGTCGGATCCAGCTCGCCGTCGAGGTAGGTCGAGAGTCGAAGTTCGTCGGGGCAGTTCATGAGACGGTACCTCTGGTTGGGTCGGTGTCGGTTTCGACCAGGCTTTGTCGTAGACGCCGTTTTGCTCGATAGATCAGCGAACCCACGTGCGCTCGGGATAGCCCGAGCACCTCGCCGATCTGCTCGTAGCTGAGCTCGGCGTAGTACTTCATCGTGAGGGCGGCGCGATCACGGTGCTCGAGGCCCGCCAGGGCGTTTTCGAGCGCCGCGCGTCGCTCGCCAGCGAGTGCCGCTTCGAGCGGGTTGGGTGCGGCCTCGGCGGGCTCCCAGCCGGCCGGTTTGTCTTCAGCGGCGTCGAAGATCCGTCGCTCGAGACCGCGCCGGCGCAATCGATCGATCGAGATGCGGGAAGCGATGCTCAAGATCCACTGAGCGAACGGCCGCGACGGGTCGTAGCGCTTGCGGAAACGTTCGGCCCGGACGAAGGTCTCTCCGCACGCGTCCTCGGCGTCCTCGATTCCACCGAGGATTCGCCGGCAGAGGCCGAAGACCCTCGGGCGGTGGCTTTCTTGGAGGCGACCCCAGGCCCGATCGTCCATCACTCTGTGATTGCCGAGAGAGGCGCGGCCGGGCGGCTTCGGGCGGGCGAGTAGCGGCATCCCGGAGAGTTGCAGCGTTTCCACATCACGGTACTACGAAGGCGGCGCGGCGGAATTACCGTCCCGGCGCGCGGCGGCGACCACCTTCCGGGCTGAATGCCAGGAACAGCGTGTGGTGGGGCCCTGGCCGGCCGCGTCCCCGCGCTGGAACCCGGACGGCCTTGACGGCGAAGCCGGCTCGGTGCAGCCGGCGCTCGAATTGGGGCGCGGGATCCGACGACCACACCCCGAGTCGGCCCGCCGGGCTCAGGCTCGACTGGATTCGGCCCAGTCCCTCGTCGCCGTAGAGCCGTTCGTTGGACTCGAGGGTAAAGGCCCACGGACCGTTGTCGACGTCCATCAGGATCGCGTCGAAGATCCGGTTCCCGTCGAGAAGCTCCCAGACGTCGGCCCGGATCGCTTCGACCCGGGAGTCGTCGAGCGGCTTTCCGGCGAGCTCGGAGAGGAATTGCCGATTCCAGGCCAGAAGCGACGAGAAGACCTCGCAGACGACGACCCGCGCGCGATCCGGCATCCGAGCCAGGGTCGCGCGCAGGGTGTAGCCGAAGCCGAGGCCTGCGATCAGCACTCGCGGTGCCTTGGTGCGTTCGAGGCCTTCGCAGGCGAGCTGTGCCAGGATCTCCTCCGAGCCGTGCGCGCGGCTCGACATCAACTCGAGTCCGTCGAGCCTCAGGGAGTAGACGCCGTCGCGGCGGTAGAGGACGAGGTCTTTGCCCTCAGGAGTCGTCTCGCGGGCCAACGGCGCAAGCGGTTTCACGTGGCGAGATCCTTCACCGGCCACGAGCCTACCCCGGCCCGACTGGTAAGGTCGCATCGACGAACGATTTTCTTCCCAAGGAGGGTAGATGCCCGCCACCAAGCGCGCGATCGGCGAGGAGCTCAATCTCTTTCGCATCGCGCAGTTGCAGTTCGACAATGCGGCTCAGTACTTACCGGAATTGGGACCCGGTCTGATCGAGTTCCTGAAGAGCCCGAATCGCACGGTCACGCTCGAGTTTCCGATAGCCACCGAGCGCGGGCGGGTCAAGACCTTCGTCGGCTATCGGGTGCTTCACAACAGCGTTCGCGGGCCGGGCAAGGGCGGCATTCGGTACCACCCTGATGTCACGGAGGACGAGGTGCGCGCCCTCGCGTCGTGGATGACCTGGAAGTGCGCGGTCGTCGACATACCGTTCGGAGGCGCCAAAGGTGGGATCATCTGCAATCCGAAGCGTCTTTCGAGAAAGGACATTCGCCGGATCACCCGCCGTTTCATCTCCGAGCTCGGCGACCTGATCGGACCCTACACCGACGTTCCGGCGCCGGACGTCAACACCAACTCCGAGACCATGGCCTGGATCTACGACACCTACACGATGTTGCATCCGGGCAAGAACAACTTGCCGGTGGTGACCGGCAAGCCAGTCAACATCGGAGGATCGCTCGGCCGGCGGGAAGCCACCGCTCGCGGTTGCCTTTTCGTCACTCAGCGAGCCCTCAGGCGAGGCATCGTCAAGGGGATGAAATCGGCGAAGGGACGTACGGTGGCGATCCAGGGCTTTGGCAATGCCGGAGCGATCGCGGCCCAGCTCTTTTCTGAGGCGGGCGCGATCGTCGTTGCCGTCAGCGACTCTCAGGGGGGTGTGTTTCGGGAACAGGGCCTGGATCTCGAGGCCATTGCGCGCCGCAAGCAGACCTCCGGCTCGGTGGCCGGCGCCCGCGGCACCCGAAAGCTCACCAATGAGCAAGTGCTCGGCCTGCCTTGTGACATCCTGATTCCGGCCGCTCTCGAGAATCAGATCCGGGTCGACAATGCGACCGACGTACAGGCGAAGCTGGTAGTCGAAGCCGCCAACGGCCCGACCACTCCGGCTGCGGATGAGATTCTGGCCGCGCGCGGGATTCCGGTGATTCCGGACATCCTGGCCAACGCCGGTGGCGTGACCGTCAGCTTCTACGAGTGGGTTCAGAACGTGGAGAACGAGCAGTGGGACGAGGCGGAGGTGAACCGTCGACTCGAGCGGAGGATGATCCGCGCGACGGACGCGGTTTTCGACGAGCGCGCTCGGGTCAACAAGCAGCAGAAGGCCGCGGGAAACCCGATGGGCTCGGTCGACCTGCGCAAGGCGGCGTTCATTCTGGCGATTCGGCGGGTGGCCAGCGTGACCCTGGAGCGTGGAATCTGGCCGTAGACCGGAAAACGCCCGAAACCCGGCTGCCGTCTAATCCGTATCTGCAACCATCAGGGAAGCGTGGGAGTCCAACAGGGTGGCACCTCACCGGTTCCGTGACGTCATGCTGCGCCTAGCCGACATCAACAAGTCTTACGCGGTCGGGGCGAACAAGCTCCACGTGCTCAAGGGCATCGACCTCGAGATCGGCGATGGCGAGATGGTCTCGATCATGGGACCGTCGGGCTCCGGCAAGTCCACCCTGCTCAACGTGCTGGGAATCCTCGATGGCTACGACAGCGGCGAGTACTACTTCGACGAGACCCTGATCAAGGGGCTTTCGGAAACCAAGGCAGCCTCCTATCGCAACCGACTGCTCGGCTTCGTGTTTCAGTCGTTCAACCTGATTCCGTTCAAGACCGCTGTCGAGAACGTCGCCCTGCCGCTCTACTACCAGAAGATCGCCCGCCGGCGGCGCAACAAAATCGCGCTCGAGTATCTCGATCGGGTCGGACTCGCCGACTGGGCGGGGCATCTGCCGGGAGAGCTATCGGGCGGCCAGCAGCAGCGAGTCGCGATTGCGCGCTCCTTGATCACCAAGCCCAAGGTGATGCTGGCCGACGAGCCGACTGGGGCGCTCGACAGTCAGACGTCGCGCGAGGTCATCGAGATCCTGCGTTCGATCAATCGCGAGGGTACGACCGTCGTGATCGTCACCCACGAACACGAGATCTCTGAGATGACCGATCGGGTGATTCACCTGCTTGACGGTGTCATCGAGCGCGACAAGAACAACGGCGGCTCTCCGAGCCCCGGGAAGGCCGGCTCGAAACCTGGAGCGAAGACGGCCGGAGGAGCGGCCTGAGGAATGTTCGATCTCGACAAGTGGCAGGAGATCCTGGCGACGATTCGCCAGAACAAGCTGCGCACCTTTCTGACCGGCTTCAGTGTCGCGTGGGGCATCCTGATGCTGGTGGTTCTCATGGGCAGCGGCGAGGGGCTGGCCAACGGCATCGAGTATCAGTTCCGCGATGACGCCGTGAACTCGATCTGGGTCAACAGTGGTCAGACCTCGATTCCCTACGCCGGGCTACAGCCCGGGCGAAGCGTACGATTCACCAATGAGGACCACGACACCGTGGCCCGCGATGTCGAAGGCGTCGAGCACATCACTTCTCGCTTCTACGCGAGCGGAACCCTGACGGTGGCATACCAGGGAGAAACCGGGAGCTTCGATATCCGGTCAGTCCATCCCGACCACCGCTACCTGGAGAAGACCATCGTCACCAAAGGCCGTTATCTGAACGACCTTGACCTAGCCGAGTATCGGAAAGTGGCGGTGATCGGTGAGCGGGTGAAAGACGCGCTATTCGCGACCCGGCCGGCGATCGGCAAGTACGTCAACATCAATGGCATTCCGTTTCGCGTGGTCGGGCTGTTTCGCGACGAGGGTGGGCAATCGGAGGAAGAGAAGATCTATCTGCCGATCACCACCGCGCAGAAGGCGTTTGGCGGCGCCAACCGGATCTCCATGTTCATGCTGACCACCGGCGAGGCGGACCTCGAAACCACCGACGGGATGGCCACCGGGATTCGACAGCTGCTCGCGCAGCGGCATCGGTTTTCACCGGAGGACCGGCGCGCGGTCTTCGTCAGGAACATGAATGAGTTCTTTCAGAGATTCGTCAATCTGATGGCCGGCATCCGGATCTTCGTCTGGATCATTGGCATCGGGACGATTCTTGCCGGAGTCGTCGGCGTATCGAACATCATGATGATCGTGGTCAAGGAACGGACCAAGGAGATCGGCGTCCGCAAGGCCTTGGGAGCTACCCCTGGCTCGATTCTGGGTCTGATTCTTCAAGAGTCGGTCTTCATCACCGCGATCGCGGGCTACGTGGGGCTGGTTCTAGGGGTGGCCGTTCTGGAGTTCGGTGCCCGGGCGCTTCCGCATTCCGAGTTCTTCGTGAACCCGGGGATCGATCTACGCCTGGCGCTCGCGGCGACCGCGGTGCTGGTCCTGGCCGGAGCCGCGGCAGGCTTCATCCCGGCCTATCGAGCGGCCCGGGTCCGACCCGTGGAGGCTTTGAAAGATGAATAGGACACGGGTGACCGTGAGCGCACGTGTAGGGGTCGACCTCCGTGTCGACCGTTCGGGTTGCGGTGAACGCCTGGCGGTCCGAAGAAAGGAAGCAGCCGATTCACATGTTTGATCTCGATAACTGGCAGGAGATCTACTCGTCTCTGGCCAAGAATCGCCTGCGCACGGCGCTCACCGCCTTCGGAGTCTTCTGGGGCATCTTCATGCTGATTCTGCTCCTGGGCTCAGGCCGAGGCCTCGAGAATGGCGTCAACTCAGATTTCTCGGGGAGCGCCACCAACAGCTTCTACGTCTGGACCCAGCGCACCAGCAAGCCCTATCGGGGCCTGGGGCCGGGGCGCAGGTTCGAGCTCGACAACCGCGACACCGAGGCGATTCGGCGCGAGATTCCGGAAGCGGCGGTGATCGCGCCCAGGAACCAGCTGGGTGGCTTTCGGGGCGGCAACAACGTGACCCGCGGGATCAAGGCCGGGGCGTTCAACGTGATGGGCGACTATCCTGAGATCATGGATATCCAACCCATCCGGATCGTCGAGGGACGATTTCTGAACGACTTCGACTTGGCCGAGAAGCGCAAGGTCGCCGTGATCGGCTCGCGGGTCCGCGAGGTTCTCTTCGCGGAGTCCGAGGAGTCGATCGACGACCACGTCAAGATCAACGGCGTCTACTTCAAGGTGATCGGCGTTTTCGAGCCGCGCTCGAGGGGCGAGCAGGCGATTCGCGACTCCGAGACGATCTACGCGCCGTTTACGACATTCCAGACAGCCTTCAACTGGGGCAATGAGCTCGGTTGGTACGCGATCACCTCACAGCCGGAGATCTCGGCGGCCTTGGTGGAAGAAAAGGTGCTGGAGCTCCTGAAGCGGCGGCACCGCGTGCATCCGGATGACAGCCGCGCCTTCGGGAGCTGGAACACCGAAGAGGAGTTCCGTAAGATCCAAGGACTGTTTGGCGGCATCCGGATGTTGATCTGGATCGTGGGCGTCGGCACTCTCGCAGCCGGCGTCATTGGGGTTTCCAACATCATGTTGATCGTGGTCAAGGAGCGCACCAAGGAGATCGGCCTGCGGCGAGCCATCGGTGCGACACCGGCGGGGATCGTAGGGCAGATCCTGCTCGAGTCGATCGTCCTCACCGGCCTGGCGGGGTACCTCGGCCTGCTCGCCGGCGTCGTTCTGGTCGAAGGTGGCCGCATCGGGCTCGAGATGGCCAACGTCAACGCCCAGATGTTCCAGAATCCCGGCGTCAGCTTCGCCAACGCGGCTCAGGCCCTGGTGATTTTGGTCGTCTGCGGAGCACTGGCCGGGATGATCCCGGCGCGCAGGGCCCTCGCCGTCAGTCCGGTGGAGGCGTTGCATGCGGTCTGATGCCGCACGGGACAGTAGGCTTGTTTTGCAAAGGAACGATTCATGATCAAGAAGATCCTCCTTTCCCTTCTCGGCATCGCCCTCCTGGCGAGCTTCGCCGGCACGCTCTACTTCCTGTGGTCGAAATCCCAGGAGGAGCCGATCGTCTACGAGACCAACACGCCGTTCGTGGCGTCGATCGTCAAGAAAACCGTCGCCACCGGATCGGTCGTGCCGCGCAAGGAGATTGCGATCAAGCCACAGGTGTCGGGAATCGTGGACAAGGTTTACGTCGAGCCCGGCCAGATCGTCAAGGAAGGCGATCTCATCGCGAAGGTCGCCATCATTCCCAACATGGTCAGCCTCTCGGGCGCCGAGAATCGCCTCAACCGGTCTCGCATCAGCCTCGAAAACGCCGAAACCGAGTACCGCCGTAACCGGCAGCTCTACCAGGAAGGTGTGGTGTCCGAAGCGACCTTCAAGGTCTGGGAAATCGAGCTCAAGAACGCCAAGGAAGAGGTCTCCGCGGCCGAGGACAATCTCGCCGTCATTCGCGAGGGAGCCCGCAAGAAGTCGGCCTATGCCGGCAATACGCTGGTCAAGGCGACGGCGCCGGGCATGATCCTCGAAGCCGAGGTCGAGGAAGGTGATTCGGTGATCGAAGCCAATACCTTCAACGACGGAACCACAATCGCGACCGTCGCCGACATGTCGGAGATGATCTTCGAGGGCAAGGTCGACGAGAGCGAAGTCGGCAACCTGCGCGAGGGGATGGAGCTTGAGGTCACGATCGGTGCTGTAGAGAAAGAGAAGTTTCGGGCCGCTCTCGAGTACATCGCGCCGAAGGGCGTCGAAGAAGAAGGCGCGATTCAGTTCGAGATCCGCGCCGCGATGGATCTCAAGGACAACGTCTTCGTGCGAGCCAACTACAGCGCCAATGCCGACATCGTGCTGGATCGGCGCGACGATGTGTTGGCCCTTCAGGAGAGCTGGCTGCAATTTGATGACGAGGGCGCGTTCGTCGAGGTGCAAAACGGAGACGACAGCTTCGAGGTCAGAAGAGTCGAGACCGGACTCTCTGACGGCATCGTGATCGAAGTCGTTGCCGGCGTCGCCGAGCAAGATCTCGTCAAGGATCCAGGCAGCGCCTAGGCGTCGTGAAAGCGTGCTGCTCGCGCTGACCAGAGAGGTGAGTGCCGGCGTCGGGCAGTGCGAGCTGACCCACTTGAAGCGCGTGCCGATCGACCTCGACCGGGCCCGGGCGGAGCACCGGGTCTACCGGCAAAAGCTCCGCGAGCTCGGCTGCCGGGTCCGGTGCCTGCCGGAAGAGCCGGAGCTTGCGGACTCGGTGTTCGTCGAGGACATTGCGGTGGTGTTCGCCGAGCTCGCGGTTCTCGCGCGGCCCGGAGCGCCATCGCGCCGCGGCGAGCGGCTTTCGATCGCCCAGGCCCTCGAGCCGTACCGGCCGCTTCACAGAATTCGCGCGCCGGGAATCCTCGACGGCGGCGATGTCCTGACGCTGGGCCGAGAGGTCTACGTCGGTCGGTCCTCCCGCAGCAACTCGGAGGCGGTGGAGCAACTCGCTCGAGCCGTCACGCCCCACGGCTACTCGGTGACCGAGGTCGATTTCCGGGGCTGCCTGCATTTGAAATCCGCGGTGAGCCGGGTGGCGGAGGACACCGTCCTGGTCAATCCTGAATGGGTCGATGCCGATGTCTTCCGGGGCATGCACGCCCTCGGGATCGACCCGCGGGAGCCTGCCGCGGCCAATGCTCTCGCGGTCGGCCCCACCGTGCTCGCGGCCGCCGAGCATCCGCGAACTCTCGACCTCCTGCGAGCGCGGGGAATCGACGCGCGGCCGATCGAAGCCGGCGAGCTCGCCAAAGCCGAGGGCGGCCTGACCTGCTGTAGCCTGCTGTTCGACGAGGACGAACCCCTGAAGGCCTTTGGATGACACTGCCTCGCGGCGCCGCATTGGTGATCGTTGCTCTGGCCGGCGGGTTCGGTGGGGGTTGCGTGAGCGATGCAGCGGTCCGTTTGGCTAGTTGTCTCGAGACCACAGCTGCAGATCTCCAAGCATCGAACGAGGCCACGGCGATGGGTCGCTGCGACCTCCGACTCGCCAAGGCGGGCCGTGCGGTCGAGCTGGTGGAGCTGCGCTCGGACTGACGGTCGTGACGGTCTACGGCGGCGAAACACTGCTACGCCTGGGTGCGTATTGTTGAGAGACGAATCAAGCCGAACGAGGACTCCGGCGGATTGGAGACACTATGACGAGACGAGCAATCTGGGCGACTTTATTGGTTTTCGCCGCCATTACGGCGGTTCCGGAATCAGCTTCCGCCAAGACGATCGATCGCGAGTTTCACGAGAGCTTTCAGGTTTCGCCCGGTGCCCGGCTCGAGCTCGCGCACGGCGACGGCGACGTCGAGATCACCCGCTGGGATCGGGACGAGATCGAGGTCACGGTTCGCTACTATGCAGAGCTCAAGTCCGGAGGCCTCACCTCGGAGCCCGACTTCGAGGTCGACTTCGAGCAGAGGGGCGACACGGTTCGTGTGATCGGGCGCGAAGTCGGATCGAAGGGAATCGGATTCTTTTTCAATCGCAGGCACGAGTACGTCTACCGGATTCATGCTCCCGACTATGTGGTTCTCGACACCCAGGGCGAGGACGGCGACATCGAGATCAGGGGCTGGCGCGCGAGCATCGGGATCGCCCTCGACGACGGCGACGTGCGCATCGAGGAGACGCAGTCCGAGTCGGTCAAGATCGAAGCGGAAGACGGCGATATCGACGTCTCGGACTTCAAGGGCTCTCTCGAGATCCGCATCGACGACGGCGACGTGAGGGTCGTCGATTGCGATGCGAGCCGAATCGAAGTGCGGGCCGAGGATGGTGACGTTGTGCTCGACAAGTGCCGGGGTGACTTTGAGATCGCCGTGGATGACGGCAGTGTGGTCGTGACGAGAGCCAGCGTCTCCCGGCTCGACATCCGCTCCGCGGACGGCGACATCGATCTCGAGCTCCTGTCGGCGACGAACCTGGATCTTTCGGTCGACGCCGACGACGGCGACGTGTCGCTGACGCTCGGCTCGGGTGTCTCGGCCGCTTTCACGATCGACACCGATGACGGGGACATTCGCGTCGCTTCGCCCGAGTGGGTCCTCACCCGGCGGGACCACAGGGTGACGGGCGAGGTCGGCGGGGCGCAGGGGCGCATCCGGATCACGACCAGCGACGGCAACGTGACTCTGCGCTAGGCCCCTCAGCGTCTGATCGGCGAGGAATGCCGGCGAGATGCAACCAACGTGTGGTTCGGTCCGTATGGAGGGCCATGAAGAAAACCGCACTGCAGGTAGCGGGCTTCGCGCTCGCGTTGATTCTCGCCGGTCCGGCGCTACCCGCCACGGCCGCCGCCGCCGCCACGGACAAAGATAGCTCAGACGCCGAGATGCGCACCCTCCAAGGTCAGTACAAGTGGGTCCACCAGAGCAGCCCGGGGCCTTTGCGGGCGGAGTTTACGTCCACCGGGGAAGGCACCTGGGACGTGGCGTTTCATTTCCGGTTCGACGGGCGCGATCGGACCTACTTGGGGACGGCCGAAGGCGCGCTCTCGACGGGCCGGCTCTCCGGCAAGGTGTTCAACGAGAACCAGCGGCGGACGTTCATCTTTCGCGGTGAGTTCGACGAGGGCGGCAGATTCGAAGGCACTCACGAGGAAACGACCTCGAGCCGTGCAGGCAGGACCGGCACGCTGAGTCTCGTGCCGACCATCGACTCCTGACCGGCTCTTTGTCCACGGGAGAGAGCGCCGCTTCTACCCTGGGTCGTTCGACGGACCGGGCCCCTCGAGAAGCATGTTTCCGAGGGCCTCGATCGGTAGGTCCGGGTCTTTGGTGTAGCCCGGTGGACGGGTCTCCTGCCGCCAGATCTCCGTGCCGCGCCTGAGGCTTGCGATCGGTGAGGAATAGTGGACCAGATCGACACGGTCGTGCCAACGGCCGATGGCGTCGAACCGCCGGAGGGCCTCTTTGGTATCCGTCGCGATCTCGCCGGTGCCCTCGGTCGGCTCGAAGCCGTCGTCGGTCACCGAATAGAACATGAAAGAACCGGTCGTGGCGGCGTATCGCCAGTAGACGTCGAGCCCCGGAGGCTCGGTTGAGAGCCTGAAACCGTACTTGTGGAGGCCGATGTGGTCGAAGAACCGATAGCGGCCGTCGGGGCGACGCAGATATACCGCCCAGTTCGAGCCGGCTGAGCCGCCCGAACTGTCGAGCGATAGAAACACCTCTTCGAGGCTGTCCCCGTTGATGTCGAGATGGAACCGGTTGATGTAGTCGGCGCCATAGAAACCGGCATCGCTGGCTGCAAAGTGTTCCAGAACCGAGCGCGGATCAGAGGAGACATCCAGCGCGAGCCCGGCCGGCGAAAGCAAAACCAGCCCGAGCGGGACGGCGGCAGAGACCATCGTGCGCAACGGCGTCATTGTTTCATACCGCACCCGAGCTCGAGAGAGAATGGGTCTACCGATGATCACTGCGCCCATCTTCGAACTCGTGACCCGGGAGCGCTGCCACCTTTGCGAGGAAATGCGGGCGGTCCTGGACGAGGTGCTGCCTACCTTGGGGCTCGGCTACGGCGTGGTGGACGTCGACGCCGACTCCGAGCTGCGCACGCGCTTCGGCGATACGGTTCCCGTCTTGCTTCGCGACGGCAAGCCGGTGGCTAAAGTCAGGCTCGATCGAGAGCAACTCTTGCGGATCGTTAGGCGGCGGCGCTAGC
>CALZIK010000169.1 GCA_945787635.1 Thermoanaerobaculia bacterium
GACCTTTTCGCCCGCGGCCCGCTGATGGCGCGGCGGATCGTCCGGCGCGCGCTCGCGGGCGTGCCGGAAGTTCACCGGCGGCTGCTGGGTGTTCTTCTACTGCTTGCTGCGGGGCTGATCGTGGTCCGGCCTGGGGCCGTGCCGGTTGCGTGGGGGGCGCGGTTTCTCGAGCGATTCTCCGCGATCTCGCCAGGCAAACGGCACGCGGCCTTTCTACTCGTGCTCGTGGCGGTGGCCTTCCTGGCGAGTTTTCCCTTCACCGGTTCGGTCCGCGGCGGTGACGACACGGCCTACCTCAACGCCGCGCATTTTGGTGAAAAAGAGTGGTTCGTGAACCGGTAC
The DNA here is from genome assembly GCA_945787635.1 of Thermoanaerobaculia bacterium. Lineage (GTDB taxonomy): Bacteria > Acidobacteriota > Thermoanaerobaculia > Multivoradales > JAHEKO01 > CALZIK01. The sequence continues at coordinate 343 of CALZIK010000169.1, forward strand.
CTGCATGTTTATCTTCTGAAGCTCTCGGGAGCCCTGAGCGGCGGCGATCCGCTTCTCGGCGGTCGGGTGTGGTGGTCGTTCGCCTTCGCGGTCACCGTGGGCTCGTTGGCGGTCGCGATCCGGTCGGTCGGACCGGGCCTGCAGGCGCGGACCCTCGCGGTGACGCTGTTCATCCTCCTCGGGCAGACCGCGATCTTCGGACTGGTCGGAGCGGCGTTCGCCGACTACACCGCAATGATGTTCGTGACCGCGGCGGTGGCCGTTCTTCTTCACGGCGTGGCTCGATCCGGCGAAGGCAGGTGGCACGCGTTCGCGATCGGCGCCCTCACGGTAGCCGCGTTTCGTTCCAAGGAGGTCGGCGCGGTTCTGCTCTGCCTGCCGCTGCTCTTCTTGATTGGAGACCGCGGCCTCGAGTTGCGCCGGTTCGCTCGGAGGCTGGCTTTTTGGGGGGCGGGCGCCGTAGCGGTGGTGCTGGTGCTGGTCCTTTTCGACGGCTGGATTCTCGGTGAGTTCTTGTTCTCTTTCGACAGCGAACGGTTGGCCAGGCTGCGCGGGATGAACCTGCCCCAGACGGCCGAGCCACGCCGGATGGACGAGAGCTGGCTGGGGGTCATCTGGCACTCGGGGCGGTTCTCCGCGGGGCTGTCGCTACGCTATGTCTGGGTGGGGGCTCTCGTTGGGGCGATCGTGGCCGGGCTTCAGCAGCGGCGTCTGGAGTTGCGCCTGCTCCACCTGCTGCCGGTCGCCTATCTGCTGGCGCTGATCGCGTTGTATGTCCGCATGCCGCATCCGTTCTCGGAGCGCATGCTGATCCCGATTCTGCCTACCGCGTGCTTGATGACCGGCCTGATTCTCCACTACGCGGGCCTCGACGAGGTGCCGTGGAGGACGCTCTTGGCGCCGGGCATTCTGATACCGGTGGTCGCGGGCGCGGCGCTTTTGTTCGGGATCGTGATTCCGTACCGGCTTGGACAGCTCGAGGCGACTGAGTTTCTGCCGGCCGCCATGGTGGGTTCCTACGGCTGGCCGCCGGATGCCTTTGCGGTCGGCGTGCTCTTGCCGGCCGTCGTGCTGCTGGCGCTGAGTTGGCTCGCGCTGTCAGTGAATCGCCCGGGTGCGCGGCTGGCCGCCCTGCTTGTTGTGGTCATGGCGTTGTTCGGGCTGGGGTTCGAGTTCAACCGCTCCAGCCTAAGCAAGCGCCTGGCCGTGCAGAAGGCGGAACTCTTGCTCTATCCGTGGCAGGTCTTCGGTGAGCGGTTAGCCCGGGAACGGCCGCGCACCATCGCGCTGTCGAGCGACCTGCAGTCACGCTATCGAATGTCGGCGGCGACGAGATCGGCGCTGGCGCGCCTGGCGCTGCGCCGGCGCGATGTCGAGGTAGAGCTCTTCTCCGATCTGCCCGACGAGGTCGATGCCGTCATCGCCAGCCGGGAGATCTACCGGCAGTGGCGCAAGCAGGCGCCGGCCTTGGCCGCGACGGCCATGCCGGACCCGGCCGGCCTGCTCTATCTGATGTTCCCGGGCGAGGCGGCCGGGTCGTTGAAGCTTCCCGAGCTTCCAGAGCGACCAGAGCCAGCCTCGCGACCCTAGCAGCCCGTGGTAGAAGTCCAGATGGTCGCGCGCCGTAACCCCTTGTCGCCCTTCGGGTTGCGGGCGGCATGAGGCTAGCTACGGTGTTGCCGGGCCTCAACGATGCTCCGGCATCGCCTGCGGCCCGGCGCCTAGTATCTGGCCCCATGGCGTCCGCAACGCGACCGTCTCGACTTCTACCACGGGCTGCTAGGGCGTGCGGTCTACAGGAGGCGCCGGCGACGGATCTTGCGGCCGCGGATCGTGGTCTTGCGCTCGACGTACGGCTCGACGCCCGGGGCTGTGCAGCGAGGCAGCGGCCTGCCGAGTGCGCGCTCGATCATCCGGACCTCCTCCTTGCTCTTCCAGGTCGCGATCGTCGAGGCGACGCCCTCGGCGTCACCGCGAGCGGTACGGCCGGCCCGGTGCACGTACTCCTCGACGCTCTCGGGAATGCCGTAGTTGATGATGTGCTCGATCACCGGGATATCGATACCGCGGGCGGCGACGTTGGTCGCGAGGAGAATGCGCTTCTTGCCCGACCGCAAGGAGGCGAGTGCTTCGACGCGCTGTCGCTGGCTGCGGTCCGAGTGCATTCGGTCGACCTTGTGGCCTTCCTTCTTGAGTTGCTTGTAGGCCCATTCGGCGTCCACCTTGCGCCGAAGGAAAATCAACGTGCTGCCTTGCTCCTGCTCGACTAGAGAGATCAGACACGCTCGCATGCTCTCGGGCTGGACGAGGTACAGGCGGTGCTCGATGCCCTCGGCGGTCCGCCCGTCCGGGCGGAAATCGATCTGCTCGGGCTCGCTCATGAAGCGCCGCGCGATGCGATCGATTTGGGACGGCATGGTGGCGGAGAACATCATGGTCTGACGCTCGGTTGGCAGGAGCTCCAGCACGCGCAGGATTTGCGGCAGGAAACCCAGGTCGAGCATGTGGTCGGCTTCGTCGAGCACCAGATAGCGGACGCGGTCAATGCGGGCGGTACGTCGGCCGACGTGATCGAGCAGGCGGCCCGGCGTGGCCACGATGATGTCCGGCTTGGTTCGCAGCTTGCTGATCTGAGGCTCCATCTTCACGCCGCCGATCAGGCACACCGAGCTCAGCTGCGAGGTCGGCTCGAGCGCATCGAGAAAAGACTTGGTCTGAAGAGCTATCTCTCGGGTCGGGCAGAGCACCAGCGCCTGGGTGCCTCGGCCGCCTTCGATGCGGGCTAGGATCGGAAGGCTGAACGCTGCGGTCTTGCCGGACCCGGTCTGCGCCAGTCCGATGAGGTCGACACCCTCGAGCGCGCGAGGGATCACCTCGTTCTGAATCGGGGTCGGATTGAAGAACGAGATCTCGCGCAGCGCTTCGGTCAGCCGGGGGCTCAGTCCGAGGTCGGAGAAGGACCTGTCCGCCGAGCAGACATTTTCCTGGGGCAGGCCGCCGGTGAACATCGCGCGGGCATTGTAGCCGACCCGGGGTCAACCTGCGCTACGAGAATTGGCGGGGAGCGCATCCACCTCGGCGAGGAAGGGCAGAACCGCCTCGATCAGCTGCTCGGGCTTTTCCTCCATGGGCAGATGCCCGCACTCCGGAATCTCGACGAATCGGGCATTGGGCAGCTGCTCCGCGGCGCCACGGCCGGCTGCTGGCGCGATCAAGGCATCCTCGGCGCCCCAGACGAGGAGAGCGGGCTGCGCGAGTCGTTCATAGCTGAGCTCGGTAAAGCGGGGGTCCGTTCGAGCGGGCCGAGTCAATCCGACGAAGGCCCGCACAGCGCCCTCGATTTTCACTCTTTCGAGATAGGCTCCGACCAGTTCCGGAGTCACCGCATCTTTGTTGAAGAAGGACCGAGTCAGCGAGCGGCGCACGAAGTGCGGCCTGAGCAGCGTGTGCACGAAGAGGTTGGCGAACGGTGGCACCCCAAGCGCGTGGCGGCGTTTGTCGGGGTAATCGGGAGCCGTGCTTCCGACCAGGGTCAGAGAGCTCACCTTGCCGGGGTGGAGGTATGCGAGGCTCATGACCAGCCCACCGCCGTACGAGTGCCCGACGAAGTGCGCCGAGCCCAGGTCCAGGCGGTCGACGAGCGCGGCCAGCAGCTCGACCTGGCCACTTCTCGAGTACCGGCTCTTTTCTCGTGGGCGTTGAGAGAGACCGAATCCGAAGAGATCGACAGCCACCACCGGGTGGTGCTCGGCGAGGGCGGGAATGACGTGTCGCCAACTGAAGGTCGAGGCGCCAAAGCCGTGAACCAGGACGATCGGAGTCCCGCCGGTGTCGGCGCCGGCTCGCTCGATGTGGACGGCGGCCCCTTCGAGATCGAGAAGCTGCGCCTGCTCGAGCCCGGAGACGGCCCGTTCATACGGCACCAGAGATACGCACGCCCCGAGGCCGAGCGCGGCGAGGACCATCGCAATCGCTCCTTTGGCTCGAATCATGAGCCGGATGCTGCCACAATTCGGGGCTGTCCGGCGGCGGCAATTCCTAGGTCGGAGTCGCTCCGCTGCGCGAGTTGGTGAAGGTCCCGATGACACGCGTTGTACACATCCGCGCCGAAGACGGCGAAGGCGAGCTGGTGGCGCGGGTCCTACCTGCGCCCGACTCGGGCCGGCCGCCGACTCTGTACCTGCACGGATTCGGCTCCAGCCAGGATGGCGACAAGGCCGAGCTCTTCCGTGACCGTGCCGCGAGCGCCGGTCAGGGATTCGTATCGTTCGACCTCCAGGGGCATGGGCTCTCCGGAGGAGGCATGCGCGGGCTGACGCTGACGCGCTGCCTGCGGGACGTGGAGCGAGTCCGGCGGCACGTGCCGGAAGCCGGCGGCGCCGTCTCGATGATGGGCTCGTCGATGGGGGCATTGGTGGCTCTTTGGCACGCGGTCGACCCCGGCCCCTGGCGGCCGGTGCGAGCGATGGCGCTGATTGCTCCCGCGCTGGGCCTCGACTTGTCGCTCCAAAGGATGGTGGGTGAGGAAGGCATGGACCGCTGGCGGCGGGAAGGTGTGCTCGAGGTCACCAACGAGTTGGGCAGCTTCGAGCTGGGCTGGGAATTCGTGAGCGACCTGAGACGCTACGACAGCGCCGAGCTTGCGGCCCGCCACACCACCCCCTCGCTCGTCTTCCAGGGGAAGCTCGACGACCGCGTAGGCTGGCGAGACGTGGCAGAGTTCGGGCGGGTGACGGGGGAGCTGACTCGGCTCGAGCTTCTGGAGGACGGCGATCACCGGCTGATCGACCGACTCGAGTGGATCTGGAGCGAAACGGATTCCTTTTTTGCGGGGTGCAACCTCCGCCTCGGCCAGGACGTAGAATAGAGGCCGGGGGAAGATATGTGGTCCCATAGGCACTGTTTGACCTGCATGACTTTTCTGCTCGTACTGCTGGTGATTGGCGGGTGTCAGCCTCCGGCTGCGCCCAGCAATGCAAGCAGCGCGGTCAATGCCCTCGAGACCAGTTTCTCGGATACGCCGGCGCCGGCGAAAGAAGGCCCGGATTCGGCCGCACAGGACTCGGACAGCGTGGCTGGGGCGGTGCCCGCCGATAGCGATTTCGGCGACGCCAACGAGGTGGAAAACCCCTTCGGCCTGATCAGTCCGGCTTTTCAGGGAATCGGCTTGCAGACCTACAGCACGGCTTGCGACCCCTTTGACGAGGCATACGGGACCTGCTTGTAAGAGCACGGCCCAACGGAGGCAGAACATGAAGCTTTCAAGAAATGTGATTCCGATTCTGGTCGCGGTTCTCGCGGCGACGCCGGTCTGGGCGGGCGACGACGAGCGCGCCCACAAGAAATGCGACGCCGACGCCAGCGAGTGCATCAGCAAGATGGTCGAGACATTGAGCCAGCGCGGCTGGATCGGCATCGAGTGGGACGACGAGGCGGAGCAGCCGGTTCTGACCCAGATCATCCCCAACAGTCCCGCCGAGGCGGCCGGGCTTCGCAAGGGCGATCTTCTCCTTGCTTTCAACGGCGTGCCGACCGATGCCGGGGAAGAGGCGGTCTGGGCCGAGGCCAAGAAGTCACTGATCCCGGACAAGACCATTACCTTGACCATCCAACGCAACGGCGCGGAAAAGGTGGTCAACGTCAAGCTCGCTCAGCTGCCGCGCAGCGTGATGGCACAGTGGATCGGCAACCACGTCATCGAGCACCACGTGATCGCAGAGAAAGAGAACGAGGAGAAAGAGGCGGACGCGCCGCGTCCCTGATCGATCGATCGGCCTTGAAGAAGCCGCGCTTGCCCGCAGGCGCGGCTTTTCTGCGTCACCCGTCGCGTCGAATCGAGTGGCCGGCCGTGGTGAGGGCGGCGATGGCGTTCTCGAGCGCCGTGGCTCGGACCAGAAGATAGTCGGTGTCGAAGGTCGAAAACGCGAACAAACTCACCTGGGCATCGGCCAGGGTAGCCGCGAGCGAGCTGAGAATGCCGACCTCGGAAAGGTCCAAAGGGCCGGCGATCTCGAGGCATCTCCAGCCGGCGCTCGATCGAACGGTCGCGGGAACACAGTCCTCCCGGCACACGATCGACAGTTCGGTGTTCGATCGAGCGACGCAGGTGAGCTCGCCGCCGATCCACTGCGGCGTCGCCGCGGCGGGATCGAGCCTTGCGATCGCGAAGCGATCCTCGAGCAGACGCAACTCGAGTGGCCTCGTCATCGCGGAGGCTCCTGAGCCTGGAAATCAAGCAGCGGCGGACCGTCCCGGCGTCGCCCGACCCAGGGAGCGCCCAGGCTGGTGAACGCAACGACTTTGAACTCATCCGGTCGTTGGCCGAGCCAGCGCCGCTCGGGGGTCACCTGCCAAAGGCCCACCACCAGGTCAGGCGCTTCGCGGTCCAGGTCGGCCAGCCACCGGGTGGGATCGGCCCGCGCGTAGCGTTCGGCGGGTTCCAAGCTGTCGTCTCCATCCGACACCGGCACGTAGACCAGTCGATTCTGGAGCCGCGAGCCCAGCAGGGGATAGAAAAACTGGTTGTGGCCGACCGGATCCTTGCCGACCGTCACCGCCAGTGTGTGCCCGCGAGCGGTATCGAGGAGGGGCCAGAGCGAGGCCCCGGTGGCAAATGTCGGGTGAATGGGATGGGCGTCGAATGCTCGCCCGCCCGCGGTCTCGCGGTAGATTTCGTAACGCGCCCCGGCTCGGATGCCGGTCCACAAGGCGAGCGACGCGACGGTCAGTACGATCAGGAAGCTCGATCGCAGACGCGGCCCGAGCGTTGTGGGCGCGAGCCGTCGGAGAGCGATCACGGTTCCGACCAAGACAGCCAGCACGGCGGCGATCTGGAGCGCGGGCGCGGTCATCGCCGGCGACCAGCCAAGCGGAAGCAGGTGAACGGATCCCAGCAGAATCGACGCGGCAAGCGCCATCCGTCCGAGGCTCCCGGGCACGAGAGCCGACCACAGCAGAAGCGGCGCGAAGGCGGGGAGAAGGTGGCGGCCGAGAACCAGCACCCAGATCGTCCACAGTGCGCGGTTCGCCTCGGTGAAGACCAGTGGAGTCGAGACCACCGCGGCCGCCATCGTCAGCCAGAGGAGCCTCAAACGTCCGCCCCGGCGGATGGCCAGCGCGATGCCGACCAGAGCGGTCGCGCCCATGAGGGCCCCACCCAGGCCGAAATTCATGTGGCCCTGGCCGAAGGGCGGTGACCAGAAGAGTTGGTGGAAAACCTGTCCGAGAAGGCCGTCATTTGAGCCGGTGAGCAGTTGACGGCCCGCAAACAGGTCGGCGAGACCCTGGTGGTAGGGCAAGCTCAGGAGCGGCGCGCGGAAGGGGTAGAGCGGCGATCCCTTGTGGATCCAGGTGTGCAGGTAGCCGACGCAGGGGAGCACCGGAGCGGCGGCCATCAACACCCATGCAGAGAAGCGCAATCGGCTCCGGCGCCGCCACACCAGAACGGCGAGGGTCGCTACCACCGGTGCCAACATGGCCAGGGCGCTGGTCTTGGCTCCAATGGCGAGCCCGGCGGCGCCCAGGCTCAGAACCGCATTCCGGGCCAGGCCGGTCTTGGCGAAGACCGAGGCGTGGGTCACCGCCAGGAGCACGAACAGAAGAACGAGGTTGTCGACGTAGCTCGCGGTCATGAATACGAGAACCGAGGGCAGACCGGCGAGCGCGAGCCCGGCGAGCCACGAGGTTCGCGTGCTCGCGCCCAGCTGCCGCGCCAGGCGGGCTGCCGCGAAGATGACGGCGAGCCACACTAGAGCTCCGAGCGGGCCCAGCAGGAGGTCGCCTCGAAACGGCAGCATCGCCCATGCGAAGAGCACTTCACCGGCGGCCGGAAACCAGCGGTAGTAGGACCATGCGTCGGGGAAGTCCGGCAGGGCGAGGGAAGCGGACTGAATCCAAAACGCCGGCTTGGGCAGGTGCATCGTCATCGCGTCCCAGCTCATCGGCGGTGCGGCCATGCCCTTGACCAACCGAACCGCGGCAACGGTGAGCATCGGGATGGACGCCCAGAGCCAGGGATCGCGGAGGTTGAGCGGCTCCAGCGATCGAACCGGATGCGTGGCGATCGGCTCGGCGTCGCGGCTCGCCGCGCGCGCCAGGAGGCCGGAGCCTAGAATCACGACCACCGCGGTCCACAGCCGAAAGGCGCCGAGACCCGCGAGCAGATAGAAGAAACCCACTGCCAGCCAACCGAGGATCAGGCCTCGATCGAGCCAGCGCTCGTAGCGCGACTCCGAGCTCACCAGGGACGCGCTGGCGCGAAGCCAGAAGGCCGCACCCATGGCAAGGCCCGCCAAGGCCGCGGCGCCGGTGAGGACATCGACCGCCAGCTGGCTCAAGTCGCAACCCCCATAACGAATCGAATGGGCGCGCGCGCCGTCTCCCGGGCGGCATGTTGCACCCTTGAACGGCGCTCTTTCATAATGATGATGGGAGTCTAGCAGGGGCTATTGGAGCCCACGACGCGAAGCAACCAGGCAAAACCGTGCAACGGAAAGTACTTTTTCTCTGTACTCACAACAGTGCCCGATCTCAGATGGCGGAGGGGTGGCTCCGGCACTTGGGGGAGGACCGCTTCGAGGTTTCGAGCGCGGGAAGCATGGCGACCGAGGTGCGCCCGGAAGCGGTGGCGGTCATGAATGAGGTCGGCATCGATCTGTCCGGGTACACGTCGAAAACCCTCGATCGGTACCTCTACCAAGCGTTCGATCTGGTGGTCACCGTCTGCGATCAGGCTCGCGATTCCTGTCCGACCTTGCCCCACGCGGCGGCAAGGTTGCACTGGTCGATCGCCGATCCGAGCGCCGTCCGAGGAGCCGACCAGGATGTGCTGTCGGCCTTTCGCGAGGCGCGCGACGAGATCGGCGAGCGCGTCCACTCGCTGATCGGTCCCGCTCTGGAAAGCGGCGCGGACGTCGAGCACCTGCGCAAGCTCGAGCGGATGTATCTATCGGCGCCGACCAACGAGTACTACCGGCCCGAGATCGCCATCAAGGCGGGCGAAGCCCGGATCGAAATCGGCGTCCGGCCCGAGTTTTTCCACGCTGCGGGCGGGGTCCACGGATCGGTCTACTTCAAGGCGCTCGATGACGCCTGCTTCTTTGCCGCTGCCTCCCAGGTGACCGACGTCTTCGTGCTCACCCGTCAGTTCAACATCAACTTGCTGCGGCCGGTTTCGAACGGCCGCCTTCACTCGATCGGGCGAGTGTTGCACGCCTCCAGATCGTCCCACCTGGTCGCCGGAGAGCTCCACGACGATCGCGGGCGCCTTCTGGCGCGCGGGGAAGGCACCTTCGTACGCAGCAAGGTTCCGCTCGATCCCGCAATGGGATATCGATAGAGTCTCAAACACGTGAAGTTCTCCGTGCTGACTTACAACATCCACCGAGCGATCGGTGTCGATCGCTCGTTTCGGCCGCAGCGGGTGATCGAGATTCTGGCGCACCACGACGCGGATCTGGTCCTTTTGCAGGAAGTCGATGACGGGGTGCCTCGGTCACGACGCATGGATCTGGCCCGCGAGCTGGCGGAGAAGCTGGACTATCCCTACCGAGCGGTGGGGCACAATGTGCGCCTGCGAAGGGGACGCTACGGAAACGCCACCCTGTCTCGCTATCCGATCGTGCGGGAGAGAAACATCGATCTGACCATCGGCAGCAAGAAGCGCCGGGGCAGCCAGCACACCACGCTTTCGGTAGAGAAGCGCGCCGGGCATCCGCATCGAGTCGATGTCTTCAACTTGCATTTGGGACTGTCCGCTCGTGAGCGCCAGCAGCAGGTCGGGCTGCTGGCGAGCTCGCGCGAGTTTGCGGCACTCGCGCACAATTCGGCCTGCATCGTAGGAGGAGACTTCAACGACTGGCGATCACTGCTACGAGCGTTCTTTGTGGATGTCCTGGACTTCGATTGCGCGACCGAGAGCCTGACCAAGCGCGGACGAACCCCGATTCGCACCTATCCGTCGTTTTCGCCTCGCGGTCCGCTCGATCGGCTGTACTTCCGCGGCCCGCTCAAGCGACTTTCCGCGCGCAGGTGCCGTCTGCGCGCCTCGAAGGTCGCGAGCGATCATCTGCCGGTGGTCGCCGAGTTCGATCTGCACTAGCGGCCTGTAACACGCACAACGAGACTACCTGGCCGGCCCTGGTCGCCGATCTCACGTTGTGCCTCCTCGATAAAGGCACCGCTATGACTGCGTCGGCACGCCTTGACCTCGACGACGAATGGCTCGGCCATCTAGTATCGCTTCGAGCCTTACAGGCCACTAGCGGCGCAGGCGATTCCGGTCGCCGCTCGCCCTCATCGGGAAAAAGCGCGCCAGGGCTTCCCGGTTGAACCCGACGATCAGGGTGTCACCGACCTGCACAAGGGGAGCTCGGTACTTGCCGGTCGGTCCCTTGAGATCGTCGAGAACGGCCTTACCGGCCTCGATCTCGCGGATCGCGCGACCTCTGCAGATCACCAGCCGCTCGACGACCTCGAGTAGGCCTTCCGCTTCCGTCTCGGTCAGGGGCTCGGCTTTCGAGGATCGCTCTGTTTCGGGCGCGGAGCCGACGCTGTCAAGCACCTCCCGGGTGCGCTGACAGCTCTGTCACGAGGGCCGGTAGTAGAACAGTCTGACCGTCATCGGCCGCGATTGTACGCGAGACGATTGTCCCCGGTGGGAGAGCTTTGTATGATTGCGGTTCGGCGCCAGCGTATCGACGAGTCCGGCGCACGATTCCCAGAAAGACAGAGGAAGGACCACGATGGCCGATTCCCCGGCGCTGCGCCGAATCTCGACTCTTGCCCAACTCGATGAGTTCCTCGAGGAATCCTCGACTCGTCCGGTGTGGCTTTTCAAGCACAGTCTTACGTGCAGCATTTCGACTGTGGCGTGGCGCGAGTTTCAGGACTTTGTGGCACGGCAGCCCGACGCTACAGGCGTCGCGGTGATCGAGATTCAAGACGCGCGAGAGGTCTCGGCGGCCGCCGCCGAACGCACCGGCGTTCGGCACGAATCCCCTCAGGCGATCCTGATCGGTGTGGGCCGGCCGCTCTGGCATGCTAGTCACTGGGAGATTACCGGCGCCAGTCTCGCGGCGGCGGCCGCGCCGGATGGACCGGTGGAGGCGGCATCGAGCCGCTGATCGCTTGCCGAGTTTTCTGCCAACGATCATCTTCGCGGGGCTGATCGGTCTTGCTTCCGTCAC
>CALZIK010000170.1 GCA_945787635.1 Thermoanaerobaculia bacterium
CTCGGCGGCGGGATCTACGCCGAGGCTTCCGAACTAACGATTACCGGCAGCACCCTGAGCGGCAACGCGGCGAAGGACGGCGGCGGGATCTACAACGACGGCGCCGGGCTCACCCAGACCCTGACCAACGTCACCGTGAGCGGTAACTCGGTCACCTCGGAGGGAGGAGGTATCAACTCCCAGTCGGGAACATTGATCCTCACCAATTTGACGATCAGCGGCAATAGCGCCAGCGCCTCTAAGGGTGGCGGGATCTTCCAGAAGGCGGACTCCGTACAGCTCTTGAACACGATCGTCGCCAACAGCCCCTCGGGGGACAACTGCAACGGCACGATCACCGACAGCGGCAACAACCTCGCCGACGATGCCACCTGCGGCACCATTCCGAGCACTCTCACCGGCCTCGACGCGACCCTGGCCGACAACGGCGGTCCGACCCTGACTCACAAGCTTCTGCCGGGCAGCAACGCGCTGGACACCGGCAGCAACCCGAGCTGTCCGGCAACCGATCAGCGCGGCTTCGCCCGCCCCTTCAACGTAGTCTGCGACATCGGCGCCTACGAGGAATCGAACTACGACGTCGTGATCGACGGCGATTTCTCCGAGTGGGACAACGGAGCGGGCAACGAGTTTTGCATCGACGACCAGGGAGGCGCCGACGACTGGACGAGCCCAGCCCAGCGAGACATCACCAAGGTGTGCGTCGCCTCCAACCAGACGGACATGATCTACCTGCTCCTGGGCTTCGACGACACCAGCTTTGGCTCCAGCTCTACCGCCTGCATGCTCCTCGATACCGACGCGGATCCGACCGACGGCTTCGCCGACTTCGTTCTTTGCGCGACCTTGGTCGACCCCTTGCCGGCGTCGCTCTCAGTGGAGCTTTACAGTTGTCCTCTCGACAATGCCGTCGACGGGTGCCCCGGTGCGGTGCTCGACAAGACCTACGCCCCGGCCGACTACGGGTTCAGTAACACGGCCATGGGGCCATTCGGGAACGCGGATGCCTTTGTGGAGCTCGAGCTGCCGTATTCGGATCTGGGTGTAGTCGGGGGGCAGGTTCTCTTTTCGTCATTCATCTCCTACCCGGGGAAGTCCTTCTTGACCAACCCCAGAGATTCCATTTTTGACGACGGCTCGCAGGACTACACGGCGCGGATCGCCTACGACGTGGACAACGGCACCGCAACCACGGTGCCGGTCACGCTTTCCTATTTCCGGGCGAGCGGCGGCCGCTTCGCCGTCGTCGATTGGGCGACCTCGACCGAGACCGGAAACCTCGGCTTCAACCTCTACGCCGTCGGAGAGGAGCGGCTCGAGAGGCTGAACGACGAGCTCATCCCCTCGCTGGTCGTCGATTCTCTCGAGGCGCAGCGCTATCGCTTCGAGTTCTCAGGCGGCATGGGGACTGAGTTCGTTCTCGAGGACGTCGATATCGAAGGCACCTCGCGTTTTCACGGGCCGTTCGCGCTCGACCGGAGCTACGGCAGCGAGCCCCCGAGCCCGCTCGCCCCGGAGCGGCGCCGGGTCCGACAGTCGCGGGGAGCGAACGGCGAGCTGCGCGCCCAGCCGGTGAGACTCGGACGCCCGAGGCAGTTCGTTCTTCCGGCGGTCGATCTCCTGGTGGAAGACACCGGCGTCCACAGGGTCACCTACGAGCAATTCCTGGCGGCGGGCTTCGACTTCTCCGGCGCCCAGTCCCAGGATCTGGCCCTGACCAACCGGGGAAGGGCGGTGCCGATCCGCGTCGCGTCGCCCGGGCCGTTCGGCCCCGGGTCCTATGTCGAGTTTGTCGGAGAGCGCCTCGAGACGCTCTACACCCGCACGAACGTCTACACCTTGCGGGTGGACAGAAAGGCGGCACTGCGGATCGAGGTCGATAGGACGCCGGTACAGGGCTGGGGTCGCGTCCCCGAGTTCTACATGGAAACCAAAATCGTCGAGACCAACCGCGCCTACTCCTTTGCCGCGCCCACCGAAGATCCCTGGTACGACCGCCGGCTGCTGGCGACCTCCGGACCGGTCGAGGTCTCGCTCGAGGTCGAGCTGGACGATCACCTGATCGGCGCCGCGCCCGTCGACATTGAGCTTAGCCTCTGGGGAGTCACCAATTTTCCGCAGCGGCCGGACCATCACCTCGAGGTCGACTTCAACGGGACGCGAATCGCCGATGCCTGGTTCGATGGGCTCGCCGACCACCCGGTGAGAGCGCAGGTTCCCGCCTATCTGTTGTCGCCCGCCGAAAACACGCTCCGGCTGCGGCTGCCGCATGACACCGGAGCCAAGTACGATCTGATCAACTACGATCACTATCGCGTCACCTACCCGAGGCGGTTCGTGGCGAGAGACGGCGGTCTGGTCTTTCGAGCAGCAGGAGCATCGTTCCGCGTCGAGGGCCTTTCCTCGACCGACGCGGTTGTCTACCGGGTGACCGATGACATAACGGTGCTTCTGAGATCGATCGGCGTGCGGGGCGGTCCTGGAACCGGAGAGGTGAACTTTCCGGGCACCGACGAGCTTGCCACCTACTACGTCGCCGGCGGCGAGTTCGTGAAGACCCCGGGACTCAGAGAGGCTCCCAGGCCGACTCCCGTCGTGACCGGCAGCGCGGATCTCCTGATCGTGGCGCACCCCGACTTCGTCGAGGGTCTGGCTCCGCTGGTCGCCGCGCGGCGGTCTCAGGGCTACTCGGTACGAGTGGTGGACGTCGAAGAGATCTACGCGCGGTTCGCCGCGGGAATCTTCGATCCCGAGGCTATCCGGGCCTATCTGGCGCACGCCTATGCCGACCTGGGGACTCGCTACGTGATCCTGGTCGGAGGAGACACTCACGATTACCTCGACTATCTCGATCTGGGCTCGGTCAGCTATGTTCCGACCCTGTACGCACAGACCGATTCGATCGTGCGCTACGCCCCGGTCGATGCGCTTTACGGCGACATCGATCGCGACGGTCTCCAGGATCTCGCGATCGGGCGCTTTCCGGTGCGCACCGCCGAGGAGCTCGAGGCCGTGGTTGCCAAGGTACTGGAATTCGAGCGGCGGGATCACCGCACGGCGGTGCTGGCCACGGATTCTCGGGACGTGACGGCGAACTACTCCTTCAGCGAAGCCGGAGAGGACCTGGAGGGTCTTTTGCCGTCCGGTTGGCGGGTCACGCGCGCCGATATGGACGAGCTGGGACTCGACGGCGCTCGCGAGCTGCTCTTGGGCGAGATCAACGCGGGCGTGGACCTGGTGAGCTACTACGGACACTCCGGGCCCGGAGTGTGGAGCTTCGAGGGCCTGTTCAGGGCCGCAGATGCGGATCTGCTGGAGAACTCCGGACGGCCGATGCTGGTGACGCAGTGGGGCTGCTGGAACACGTACTACGTCTCTCCTTCCAGCGACTCCCTCGGACAGAGGCTGTTGCTCGGGACCGACCGCGGCGCGGCGTCGGTTCTGGGGGCGGCGACACTCACCGATGCCGAGAACGAGCGTGAGCTCGGCCACTTCTTTTTCCGGCATTTGGCCGGCGGCGCGTTGCTCGGCGACGCGATTCTCGGGGCCAAGCGGGAGCTGTTCGAGAACCGTCCGGGGGCGACGGACGTCTTGCTCGGCTGGACCCTTTTGGGCGACCCGACGCTCGCCGTGATGGCGAAGCCGAGCCGCGAATGAGCGAGAAGAGCGTGAGGGCGCGCCGGACGGCTCGCGGTGGCGGTGCTGAAACCCGGGTTCCGCCGTCGGGCAAGAAAAGCTATTCGCCACCCCGGCTCGAGAGCTACGGCGACCTGCGGACGCTCACTCTCGGAGGCTCTCCCGGCATCGGCGACAGTGGAGCGGCGTTTACCGAGCAGCTGCCCATCTAGCTGGCGAGGTCTCTGAGGGGTGGCTCAGCTGCGGCGGAGCTTCTCGAACTGCTCGATGCGTTTCTCGAGCAGTTGCTTTTCCATCGCCAGGCCCACCTGCAGAAGCAGTACCTCGAGATCGTCGAGCTTGTCGATCGGTGCATCCTTGCCGACGTTGTCGCCGTAGAGCACCATCATCGTCTCGCCGTTGACGATGAGCGGGAGCGCGGCCGACTCCGACGGCTGGATGCCGCCCAACCGGCTGACCAGGTAGAGGTTCCACTCGAGCCGCTCCAACTTGCCTCGCCGGGGCGCACGGCTCTCTGCCGCTTCGGAGAGAATCGAGGGCTGGCTCTTGGGCAGCTTGAGGCGTCCGCGCTCCGGGCCCTCGCCGTCGGGAAAACCGAAGTGTCCCATGCTCGCGAAATTGCCCTGGCTGAGTATGAAGAGAACGCCACGTTCGAAAACTTTTTTGCCGAACTCGATCAGGGTGGAGGTCACTTCGCCGGTGAACTCGGGTGATCGGATCTCTTCCATCAGAGCCTTCAACCCAACGAGTCGCTGAGTGCCGGATCTCCGGTGAGGATCGTCGCGCTCGGTGTCATCAACTGCGTCGAGGCGGGCCTCGAGCTCTTCGAGCACCTCGGCTGGCGAGACGCCTTGAGCCAGCAGAAAGTCGCCGGTGTCGATGCCGACCTCACCATGATCGATGAGCTCGACGGACTCGAACTTGAAGAAGCCCTGATTCCAACTCAGGAATTCGCCCAGCACCTTGTCGAGTTGTTGACGCAAGACGCCTTCGAGGTCCGCCGTGGTGACGTGCCCGGCCTCGACGAGAATCGTGCCCAGGCGCTTCTCGTTTTCTTCCGAATGCTGGATCTCCAGGGCCTCGACGAGCTTGTCCTGTGAGATGAGTCCGGCGCAGAGCAGGAGATGTCCGAGAGTTTCGCGCACCGCGGAGCTCGAGGCGTAGACGATTTGGCCGTCGCGAAAGACGATGATCCCCTCGGTATCGCTGCGGGCCAGGTTGAGCTTGCCGGTCTTCTGATTGGAAGCGACGATCTGCAGGAGATCGGCGAGCTGGAATTGATCGAGGCGTCCGACGAAGCTCATGTTGAGGGCCCTCGGCGCAGGTGCGCAGCCGATGGCGCATTGTAGCGGGTCGGAGCTTTGGGGGCGGAACGCTCTAATGGAAGTCATGGCTGGGCGTTTGCGCGAGATCCGGTAGCGGCCAGAAACGCTCTCCCTGGATGGAAAACGAACCGTCACGGTGCTGGACGGTGCCCTCGACGATCAGGCCGGAATTGCCGATCAGCGTTTTTCGGTGCTCCTGGAACAGTTCCGGCCGAACGATGGCTTGGACCATGCCGGATTCGTCCTCGAGCGTGATGAAAAGCACTCCCTTCGCGGTTCCGGGTCTCTGGCGAACGATCACCGTGCCGGCGGTTTTTACCCGCTGGCCGTGGCGGACGCTTGCGATGCTCGCGGTCTGCAGGATGCCCTCGTCGTGGAGTCGGCTTCGCAGGTGAGCCATGGGGTGCGCGCCCGTGGTGATTCCGGTGGTGGAGTAGTCGGCGAAGGTTTCTTCCACAGCCGACATTTCCGGCAGTGGGTTCTCTGTGGGATCTGTCGGCTCGCGGTCGGTCGGCTCGAAGAGCGGCGAGCCGGGTTTGGATTCCCAGGCGACCTGCCACAGGGCCTGGCGACGGGTGAGCCCGAGGGAGGCCAGGGCTCCGGCTTCGGCGAGAGTGGTCAGCTCGTCTTCGCGCAGGATGCAGCGGCGAACCAGATCGGCGGTGCTCTCGAACGGCCCGGCGGCTCGAGCGGCCTCGATGCCTTCTCCGGACTGCTTCCGCAATCCGCGGATGTAGCATAGCCCGAGCCGGACCGTGCGGTCCTCCCAGCGACACTTCCAGCCCGAAAAGTTGACGTCGGCGGGTCGGGTTTCGACGCCGTGGCGCTGGGCGTCCTTGACCAGAGTGGCCGGGTGGTAGAAGCCCATCGGCCAGGCATTCAGGAGCGCGACGCAAAACGCCGTCGGGTGGTGGCATCGTAGGTACGCGCTGGCATAGGCGATCAGCGCGAAGCTCGCGGCGTGCGATTCAGGAAACCCGTACAGCGCGAAAGAGGTGATCGATTTGACGATCGCCTCTTGGGTGTCGCCGACGATGCCGCGCTCGGTCATGCCCAGTCTCAGGTTCTGCTCGATTGTCTGCATGCGCTCGGTCGAGCGCTTGAACCCCATGGCCCGGCGCAATTCCTCGGCCTCGCCGCCGGAGAATCCCGCCGCCTCCATGGCGACGCGCAGGATCTGCTCCTGAAAGATGGGCACGCCCAGGGTGCGTTTCAGGATCGGCTCGAGGCAGGGGTGGGGGTATTCGACCGGCTGCCGGCCGAGGCGGCGCTCGAAGTACGGATTCACCATGCCGCCGACGATCGGTCCGGGGCGGATGATGGCGACTTGAATCACGAGATCGTAGAAACGCTCGGGCGCGTTGCGGGGCAAAGACGCCATTTGGGCGCGGCTTTCGACCTGGAAGACTCCGACCGTATCCGCCGCGCGCAGCATCTCGTAGGTCGCCGGGTCGTCGGGCGGCAGATGGGCGATATCGACGTCCTTTTTCTCGTGGGTACGGATCAGCGGGATGACCTCCTCGAGCGCTTGCAGCATGCCGAGACCCAGGAGATCGACCTTGATGATGCCGAGATCGGCGCAATCGTCCTTGTCCCACTGGACGACGACCCGGTTCTCCATGGCCGCAGGTTCGAGCGGGACGACTTCGTCGAGGCGGCCGGCGGCGATCACCATGCCGCCCGAGTGTTGCCCCAGGTGGCGCGGAATGTTGTGGATCCGCTGCCACATCTGGGCGAAATGGCGGATGCGAGGAGCTTCCGGATCGAAACCGGCGGTCCGGAGCTCTTCGGAAAGCGACTTGGGATCGCCTCGAACCAAGTCGTAGTGCCAGCTGCCGAGCTGCTTGGAGAGCCGGTTCTGCTGTTCGAGCGAGAATCCGAGGGCCTTGGCGACTTCACGGGCCGCCGAACGGTTGCGATAGGTGATGACGTTGGCGGTCATCGCGGCTCCGTGGGGACCGTACCGCCGGTAGACGTACTGGATGACCTTTTCGCGCTGGTCGCCGGAGGGGAGATCCAGGTCGATGTCCGGCCACTCGCCGCGCTCCTCGGACAGGAAGCGCTCGAACAAGAGCTCCATCTTGACCGGGTCGACCGCGGTGATCGAGAGCGCGTAGCAAACGGCGCTGTTGGCCGCCGATCCTCGACCCTGGACCAGGATGCGCTCGCGCTTGCAGAACTGAACAATGTCCCAGACGATCAAAAAGTACCCGGCCAGATCGAGCTTTTCGATCATCGCCAGTTCGCGCTCGATCTGCGCCTGGGCCCGTGAGGTCAAAGGCCGGAAGCGAGCGCGGGCTTCATTCCAGGTGATCTGGCGCAGATACGACATCTCGGTCTCGCCGGGAGGCAAAGGGTAGTCGGGGAAGCGGTAGCCGAGATTCGCGAGCGTGAAATTCAGGCTCTCGGCGAGCTCCGCGGTCTCGTGCAGGGCTTCGGGCAGGTCGGCGAACAACTCGGTCATCTCAGCTGTGCTCTTGAGGTGTCGCTCCCGGTTGGCGTCGAGCAGGCGGCCGGCCTGGTCGAGCGTGGTGCGATGGCGAATGGCGGTCAGGATGTCGTAGAGGCGGCGGTCTTTCGAGCGGGCGTAGCGGACCCCGTTGGTCGCCACGATCGGAAGTCGAAGCGCCCGGGCCTGGTCGAGTAGAAAGCCGTTGCGTGCCTCCTGGCGCGCGCGCCGGTGACGCTGGATCTCGATATGGAGGCGTTTCGGGAAGAGGGCTTGCAGCCTGTGGAGAGTCGTGCGAGCGGCATCGGGATCCGCGGCTCGCAGGGCTACCGCGATCGGGCCCTCCGAGCCGCCCGCCAGGCAGTGAAGCCCTTCGCTGTACCGCTCGATCAGCCGCCAGTCGGCGGTGGCTTCGCCCTTGGGGCGATCGCGAGCCATGGCGGTGGTGAGTTTGCACAGGTTGCGATATCCGATGCGATCGGCGACCAGGAGAGTGAGGCGGGGTGCGAAATCCGCCGTCAGGGTCACCTCGGCGCCGACCAGAGCTCGGATCCCGGCCTTCTTGGCGGCCTGATAAAAACGTGGCGCGCCGTACACGCCGTTGCGGTCGATCAGAGCGACCGCGCCGAGGTCGAGCTCGGCCGCGCGGGCGATCAGATCCTCGGGCAGCGAGCCGCCTTCGAGAAAGGAAAAGGCCGAAGCCGTGTGCAGCTCGGCGTAGAGCGGGCGCGAACCGGAGGGGGAGCGGCGGGGGGTATAGCTTCGTTGCTTGACCTTCTCTTTGCGCGCCCCCGGCGAGGTTTTCAGCCAGTCGAGGCTGGAGCCGAAATCACGAGCCGGCGGTGGACCTTGGCTCCGATGGTCGGAGTCCGTCATGCTTACAAGATAGGCGAAAACAAAGCGCAAATCAATCGGGGACACCAGTTCTCTTCCCGGCTGGCTCTCGCAGCGAATTTGGCTAGAATGACCACTCTCTCGCAAAAACGTAGCTATGACCTGGACGGGCAAGGAGCGCCGAAGATTTCCCCGCAGCGATGTCGATTCGCTGTGCATGGCGCCCATGGCCGGGGCCGTCAAAAACCTGAACGGCCACGGGCTCGGGCTCGAAACCTGGGATCCGCTCCGGATCCACGACAGCTTCGTTCTGACCATCGGTCAGGTCGGGTTACAGGCTCGTCTGCGCTGTCGGGTGATCTGGTGCCGGCTGGTTCGCACGGAGCCGACCCAGGGCGACACTGTCGTCTCGATCTACCGCAGCGGCGTGCGATTCCTCGAGATGGGCGAGTCGTAATCAAGGGGGGTTCTCAGTCGTAGATCCCGTCGGCGAACCAGTGCCCGTTGGTTCGGTCGCGGAATATTCGATAGATGGCGCCGTTGTCGAGCTCTACGTCCCAGTAGTCGCGATCGACGGCGCCGCGCTCCGACCACCAGTCCTGCTCCAGGGTCCACGGCCCCGAGGCCACCCGAATGGCGCCGGCGAGATACGGGCGACGTGTATCGGTTCGTTCCTCCGTTGGGCCGATGGAAGAGCTGGATCGAAGAGCGGTGAGCTTGCCGGCCGAGAGACGAACCACCAGGGGAACCGGCGGGCGGAAGCTGCGAACCGCGAGCAGCCCTTTGCCGGTCGGACTTTCGGGGCGGACTGTCGGAGCTTGAGGCGGCTGAAAATCGAGAACTTCGAAGTTGTCGGGAAGGTGGCTGTCAGCAGGTTGAGCGCGACCCATTCGATCGGACCCCAACAGGGCGAAAAGGCGGGCCAGGCTGGTTGCCAATTTGTCCGGAGATAGCGTGATGGGACCGAAAAGGGTGAGTTGCGCGGCGCGCGGTCGATCCGGATGTGCTTTGAACGTGAAGCCCTGGACCGGAGCCCCGGGTGGATCACGCTCCAAGTCGAGGCGGACCAGCGTCAGCAAGGTCTTGACGTCGCGACTGGGAGCGGGCAGCAGGATCGAGCGATCGGAGAATCCGTCGGGCTCCAGGCGCATGGAAAGCTCGAGCTGAATGCAAGCGAGTCCCCTGGAATCGAGGCGACCGCAAAGACGATCGATCGCTGTGCGAGCCACGAAAAGAAACGGCTCGAGTGAGACCAGAGGCCAGTCGAGATCCATTCCTTCGCTGAAAATATCGGGGGGCTGATAGGGCACCAGTGGTTGCGGGTCGATGCCGCGGGCCTTGTCGTGAAGGTGCTGCCCGACCTCGCCCAGACGGCTGGCGACTTCGTTTGCCGACAGGGCCGCGAAACTGCCGATGGAGTGGATGCCCCAGCGGCACAGAGTCTCGTGAACTCTGGCTTCGGGCGCAAGCCGGTCGAGGGAGAGAGGGGCGAGAAATGCGGCTTCTCGATGGGGTGCGATGATCGTCGGTGAAGGCAAGCGCTCCGACGCGATCCGAGCGCCCAGCTTGCTGGAGGCGATGCCGACCCAGGCCGGCAAGACGGCTCTGCGATCGGCATCGGCCATCAACTCTCGGGCCAGCGCGAACTCCACCTGCCGGAGATCTTCGTCGGCCTGTAGCGGTCGATCTCCGTGTCGACCGTCCGCATAGTGGCGCTCCAAGCCCTGAATGTCGAGATAGACAACGCCTTCCCGAGCGTTCTCTACGCGAGGAGAAAAACTCTCGGCAACTTCGAGCAGGGCCTCCTGGGCGGTCTTTTCGCATTCGGGGTCTCTGCCCCTGACATTGAGCTTCGGCATCAGCGCACGGGCCTGCGACAGGGTCATGCCGGGGCGCAGTGCACCCCGCCGAGCGCGACGGGTGGCCGCAACCAGGCGAGCCTTGCTGCCATTGCCCTGAAAGATCGCGACCGCTTCCTCGAGGAGGTCGGGCTCGCTGCGCAGGCGGGCGGCGAGGGGGAACAGTGGAACGTAAAGGCAGCAAACCCTCCGGGGCGGCGGATGCGATGGCATCTACGTCGTTATGCGCACTCCGCGCTCCTCGCCGTACTCGGAGTACGGCTGCGTCGCGCATCGCACGCAAGCCTCCGCACCAATATTCGGCCGGCCGGGTGCCTCCTTGCGCTCGCGCGGAGAGGCTTCGCTCCAGGAGGCACCC
>CALZIK010000171.1 GCA_945787635.1 Thermoanaerobaculia bacterium
AGATTCTCGAGCTCCAGCGCTCGAAGCGCAAGCTCGCCGACGCCATCCTCGAGGGCGGAGAAGGGCAGTCGCTCAAGGATCTGACCGCCGACGATCTGAAGATGCTTCTCAGCTGAAGACGGTCGACACTGAGGTCGACCGCTACATCGGTGAACGATGTCTGTAGCGGTCGAGCTCCGTCTCGACTGTCTCCGCTAGCTCGCGCGCTCCACAAAAATACCGCCCGCGATGTCGGCCTCGAGAGCCAGCTGGGTCTCGCCGACCTGGACGACATAGGTCGGCGCGCGCTGGAGCAGGGTCACCTCCGACCCCGGCACCAGACCGAAGACGGCTAAAGAGCCCGGCCGCCTGGTTCCCGCGAGAGACACGACCCGGGCGCTTTCGCCGCCGGTGAGATCGGTCAGCGGCCGGCAGGTCTCGCACAGCGCCTCTTCCGCCTCGGACCGGCGTCCGAACAGGCCCCGAAACCAGGACAAACCCGAGGGCCGCTCCGGGAACTCGTAGTCACAGCTCGGGCAGCGCACCAGGCCACAGACGGTGCGCATCGGGCACCCGTGCTGGCACAAGGTGTCCATGGCTTCGAACTCGAAGCCGCAAAACGGGCAGACCTTGTGTCGCTCGCTTGCGTCTCTCATCGAGTTCTTCAAAACAACAGCCCCAGACGGTGCACCAGTCCCCCGACCAGGAACGCGAACGGAAAGATGAATCCGACCATCCCCCAGGCGACCTTCTGGCCGTGCTCCTTGGCGATCATCAGGAAGTTGGCGAAGCAGGGCATGAACAGGGTGATCGTGAGCATCGCAACGAAGATCTGGTGCGGCGTCAGGAGCGGAACCGGCGCGGTGACGGCGTCCAGAATGTAGACCGCCCCGAAGTCGCGGCGCATGAATCCGACCAGAAACGCGCTGGCCATCTCGGGCGGCAGCCCCAACCAGCCGGTGACCACAGGCTCGGCCCAACGCGACAGCCGCTCCAGAGTTCCGGTTCGATCGAGGAGAAAGAGCACCGCGGTGCCGATCACGAACAGCGGGATCACTTCGCGCAAGTACCAGTTGATCCGGCTCACGGTCTTGACCGCTATGTTCGAAAGCCGTGGCCTGCGCATCGGCGGAATCTCGAGCACGAACTCGCCGCTCTCTCCGCCGAAGAGCCGTGAGCTGAGCCAGCCGACAAGAACCAGCACCCCGAGCATGATGGCAAGCCAGGCGACCGCCCCGGCCGGAGACAGGCTCGCCATCATCGCGAGCAGCACCCCGAGCTGGGCGGAGCACGGAATCGCCAGAGCCAGCAGCAGCGTCGTCACCACCCGCTCCTTGCGAGTCTCGAGAATGCGAGTGGTCATCGTGGCCATGGTGTCGCAGCCGAGCCCCAGCACCATCGGAAGGACCGCCTTGCCGTTCAATCCCATGACGCGAAAGAGCCGGTTCACCATGATCGCCAGCCGGGGCAGATAGCCCGAGTCCTCGAGCACGCTGAAGAGCAAGAAGAACGTCGTCACGATCGGCAGAATGATCGCGAAGGCATAGGCGAGCGCCATGGTCACCGCGCCGTAGGGACCCACCAGGAAGTCGTGAGCGAACCTGAAAACCGACTGGACCGCCGAGGGCTCGAAACCTTCGCCGAGCGCGTACTCGACCGACCGGACCTCCCGAATGAATTCGCCCAAAGGAATCTCATGAACGGGCGTCACCGGAATCGCGACCGCCAGTTGCACGGGCTCGATCGCGTGGCTGTGGGGAAACGGCAAGACCGCGTCAACTGCCCGAATTGCCAGCGGGCTCAACCGCTGCTCGAACAACCCGACCTCCAAGAGATCGACCAGGGTGCCGGCGCCCAGAAGACCGACGAACCAGAACACCGTCGCGAGCGCCGCCACCAGAAACAGCACGCCCTTGAGGGGGTGCATCGCCCAGAATCCCAGCCGCACGCCTATTGAAGCTCGTCGCGGCTGCGCGATGCTGTAGGTCTCCGTCATGAGTCCGCGGATCCGCGCCAGGAGCTCACGGTTGCGTTCGTAGTCGTCTTCCGCCCGAGCCGGCTCGCCGGCGGCGTAGCTCGGCACGGCCGCGGCTGAAAGAGCCTCGACCAGCTCTTGGGTACCCAACGCCCGAGTGGCGACAGCCCGCACCACCGGCACACCCAGAGCCTCGCTCAGCCGATCGACATCGATCGACCCGCCACGAGCCTCGAGCTCGTCGTACATGTTGAGCACCAGCACCATCGGCGCCCCGAGCTCGGCGAGCTGCAAGGTCAGGAGCAGCGCCCGGCGAAGGTTCTTGGCATCGGCCACCTGCACTACGGTCGGTGTCGCCTCCGCCGCCAGCAGCTCGCGCGTGACCCGGGCCTCGTCGTTGCGCGGCGCGAGGTCGTTGACTCCCGGGGTGTCGATCACGCGATACGTCTTGCCGTCCAGAACGGTCTCGGCCTCGACCAACTCCACCGTGGTCCCCGGAAAGTTCGAGACCGTCACATAGCGGTCGGTGAGGTTACCGAACAGGACGCTCTTGCCGACGTTGGGGTTGCCGACCAGGACCACGGTTTTCCTGGGGTCCGACCGCCTCGCGGGTAGCGGGAACCGAACCACCTTCGCGGAGGTTCCGCTCGTCATCTCGGCTGCCTTCTAGGATGCATCTTCTCCAGCACGGCGTCGCACAGGCCTCGTTTCGCGCCGTCAGACTACGCGCTGCCGACCCGTTCGGCGACACCCCGAGGGGTAGGCGGTTCGCTAGCTGCCCGGGTGACCGTACTCCGGGCGATCGAGATTCTGAATCCGCTCGGAGTACTCGGCATCACTCAATCCGCTCTTCCACAGATCGGCGAGGCGCGCTCCCGAGTATCCGCCGAAGAAGAGAACCAGAATGACCAGGGCGTAGGCCGGCAGGCTCACGCGCCAGCGCCGCACCGCTCTTACGTCGAGAGCCTCGGTCACCGGACACGTGGCAATGCAGTCGAGACAGCCGGTGCACTCCGCGCTCGAGACACGGGTGAGCTTCGACACCGGCAGCCGCGCCATGCAGACCTTGTCGCACAGACCGCAGTCGATGCAGGCGTCCGCTTGGCGGCTAACCTTGAACGGCGATAGCAAGGCAACCAGTCCGAGAAGGCCGCCATAGGGGCAGAGGTAGCGGCACCAGGCGCCGTTGACGAGGATCGACAGCACGAAAAGGACCACCAGTACGGTGGCACCCACCGCGCCCAGGCGGACGAAGAACAGCCCCATCTTGACGTCGGCCACCCGGTTGTAGGGCGACTCGATGAACGCCCGCAAGGCCGCATCGCTCATGGTGGTCACGGCATAGACGAAGAAGAAGAGCAGCAAGTACTTCAGACCTCTCAACGGTACGTCGAACCACTTCCAGGGCCGGAAGTTACGGCCGAAGAGCCGCCGACCGACCCGTGCGAGCGACTCGGACAGAAACCCGACCGGGCATAGCCAGGAACAGAACGACTTGCGGGCCACGAGCGCCACGCCGACGATGATCACGAAAAGCATCGTCGCCGCCGGATGGATCCGGTTGAGCGTTCCCTGGTAGATCCAATCGAGAAGCCCCATCATGCCACTGATCGGAAGAAAGCCCTCCACTCCCGGAGGCCGCGTCGGCAGGGGCAGCTCGCCCGCCGCCGCCGCGCGGGTGAAGCGCGCGAACTGGATGCCCAGAAGAGCGCACCCGAGCGCGAATCCAGCCTGGACCAGGAGCCGGACCCGGTAGGTGCGATCCCCCTTCCTGCCGACGGCAAGCTCGAGCCAGGGGGCAATCCCGTTGCGCGCACCACTCTCGCGCCGCCGCTCCGGCCGCCGCGAGCGCTTCGTTTCAGGCGCCGGCGCTGCCATAGATTGCGGACGCATTTGCGACTGAGCTTGATCCGACATCGAGCGGTGGTCTCCGGCGCTCAACGTACCTGAACGGTCGAGGGCCGACGACACCCGCCCGGTGAGGCCGCGACCCACCCCGCTGGGGCAGGCTCTAGGTCGGCCGGTCGTTGCAACCGCCTGGAAACTCGATATCCTGTCAACTCACCTCAAAGGAGCCGACCCATTGCTGGACCAAATCAAACACGCCGATTTCGAGAGTCTCAACGACAAGACCTTCGAGATCGACTTCGGTGAGGCGGGAACCCTCACGGCGACGCTCGAGAAGACCTCGGGGTTCTCGCTCGAGCCCGAAGAGGGCAAGCGCGAGCCGTTCTCGATCTTCCTGCGCTGCGCCGGGCCGCCCGCTCAGCAGACCTACCCGGTTCGCCATAGCAAGCTCGGTACCATCGAGCTCTTCCTGGTGCCGATCGAAGAGAACGACGACGGCGTGCTCTTCGAAGCAGTGTTTACGTAGGGAATCCACCAGCTCGACCGGCCTCGCGCCACCACTCTCTCGGGGGACTGACATGGCTGGTAGGATCCTGGCGATGTCCGTGAGCGACACCCATCCCGAAGCGGAAGCCGTACTGCTCCGTGGCTTCGCGGAGATGCCGCCCGCCCAAAAGCTCCAGCGGGTCATCGAGCTCAACCAGGCCGTGGAAGAGCTTGCCGCCGCTCGAATACGTAGCGAATACGGACCGGAGATCTCGAATCGGGAACTGGCTCTCAGGCTGGCGGCGCTGCGGCTCGATCGCAGCACGATGATCTCGGCCTTCGACTGGGATCCCGACATTCGCGGACTCTGAGCCATGGCAGCAGCGGACGCTCTCGGAGTCACGCTCCGCGTCATTCGGGTGCTCGAGCGGCTCAAGGTCGACTACCTCGTCGGCGGATCGCTCGCCAGCTCGCTGCACGGCATTCCACGCTCGACTCAAGACGCCGACCTCGTCGTCGATCTCGACGCCGACAAGGTGCCAGCGTTGGTCGAAGCGCTCCGCGACGACTTCTACATCGACCTCGAGCACGCCACCGACGCTGTCGAGAGCAGATCATCCTTCAACGTGATCCACCTCGAGACGATGTTCAAGGTGGACCTCTTCATAGCCAAGAGCGACCCGATCGCGCGAGTCGAGATGGAGCGGCGGCAAAGGTTCCAGCTGAGCGACGAATCCGTCATCGAAGTCGCCAGCGCCGAAGACACGGTCCTCCGGAAGTTGCTCTGGTTCGAGCTCGGCCAAGGCGTCTCGGAGCGTCAATGGCGGGATGCCCTCGGAGTGCTCAAGGTGCAGAAAGGCAAGCTCGATCTCGAGTACCTGACCGCCCACGCCGCAGAGCTCGGGATCGACGCCCATCTCCAGCGCGCGTTGAAAGAGGCGCGATCGTAGGGGCAATAGACAACGGTCGACACGGAGGTCGACCGCTACAATTCCCATAGGGACAACCGCAAGCGCCGCGGGTAGCGCTCGACCTCCGTGTCGACCGACTCTCTACGGCCGCCACTCCATCAGCCGGTACACGCCCTGATCCTCGATCTCCTCGAAGCCCAAGCGCTTGTACAGCCGCATCGCCGGGTTGTTCTGCTCGACGTGGATCCGGACGAGCTTGCCCGCCTCGCGTGCTTCGTCGAGCACGCCCCGCATCAGCTCACTTCCGACGCCCTTGCCCCGCCATTCGGGTAGCAGCGCGATGTCGATCAGCCGGTGTTCGTCCTCGCGGCGATCGATGTACAGCCTGCCGATCGGCTCGCCGTCCTTTTCGACGATAGAGAACTCGGCGCTGGGAAAGATTTCTTGGTAGTACTTGTGCTGCGCGTCGAACTGGCCGCTCACGAAGGCGGCTTTCTCGGCTTCACTCCATGGCACCGCCGCCATCTCGTCCGCCCGTGTCGAGGCGTAGATCCTGCGCAGAAGCGGCTCGTCGTCTTCCTCGATCGGGCGAAAGCGGACCCCGTCACTCATACCTGCGAATTGTAGCTGTCGAGCTCCGTCTCGACCGAACCCGCCACGTCCGTAGCGGATCCACAACATCGAAACCCGAAAACCGGAGAGGGCCCAGGCTCAGATTGCAGCCTGCCAAACTTGTGGAATCGGGAGTCGAACCTGGGCTCCAAGCTAGTCCCGTTCTGAAGTCAAAGAAAACGGCCGGAGAGGTTGCCCTCCCCGGCCAAGATGAATCGATCCCGGCCTTACGCGCTAGCCACGACTCGGGTACAACCCAACCAACGCGATGATGAAATTCATCGCAAGGTAGGGCTGCATGTTGTTGTGGGCTTGCGATCCGCCGCTGCTAGACAGCGCCGCCATGTTCACCGGCGAACCGGTGTTGTTCTGATACTTGACGCTGGCTCCGAGGTACTTGTTGACCGGGGTGGAAGCGTTGGCACCTCCCCCGAGCGGTCCTCCTGAGCTGCCATCGGCCACGAATCCATGATTGTGCTGGGGCATCTGCGCCTCGGAAAGGGTGACCGTCTCCGCTCCCGTCTTCTCGCCAAGACGGCGCGACGTAAGCCCAGGCCCGCGACCGGGATGCATGGGCGCCCGGCCCTCCATGTTGGGCAGGGCCGTGGTGGTGCGGCCGTCGCCGCCGTAGGTGGTTCCGATCAACGAGAACAGCGCGGTGTTCTGGGAGACCGGCAAGAGCTGACCGTTGCAGAAGGCCCATCCGCGCGGAGCGAAGTTGCCCGCGAAGATGCGAATCTCAGCAATGAATGGTTCTGACATCGACTGGGTACCTCCTATTGCCGGCTCGGATAGATGCCGAAAAGAGCGATGATGAAATGCACGCACAAAGCGGGCATCAGATTGGTGTGTGACCGGCTGCCACCTGTTTGCGAGACCGCCGCTGAATTCATGGTTTGAGTCGTCGCCAGTGAATTCGCGTAAATGTTCGTCGGTGCCGTGTCCGCCGAAACGTTGCCGCTCGGATTGCCCGCACTCGCCGCGGCGCCGGATGCGTGCGCGTTGTGGTTGTGGGACGGAAGCTGGTTGGTTGTCACGGTAACCTCCTCACTGCCGCCTTTGGATCCCAACCTGCGCTCGCTCAAACCCGGACCGCTCCCGGCATGAACCGGAATACGACCTCGCAGATCCGGTAGGCCAAAGGTGGTCCTGCCGTCGCCGCCGTAGATAGTACCCAGCAGAGAAAACAGGGCATCATTCTGTGAGACGGCCAAGAGCTGACCGTCACAGTACGCCCAGCCACGAGGCGCGAAGTTGCCCGCGAAGATGCGGATTTCTCCAACGAATGGTTCTGACATTTCGCGACCTCCTAGTTTCGGCTCGGAAATAACCCGCGGAGGGCTATGCAGAAATTAAGCGCCAGATAGGGCTGCATGTTCTCGTGGGCCTGTCCGCCGCCGGCGTTCGACACCGAGTTGGTTGCGAGCGTTGCGCTGGTCGAGGCCCCGTAGATGCTCTCGGCAGTCGTGGCGAGGATATTGCCGCCCGGCGTCGACTGGTTGGCCGTCTGCGAGGTCGCGACCTCGAAGTGTTCGTGCTGCGGCATTTCGTTGGCGCTCAGAGTGTGGGTTTCCTCGCCGCTCTTCTGGCCCTGATTGTGACCGTTGCCCACATGAATCGGAGTACGACTCCGTAGATCCGGAAGAGCGAACGAGGTGCGTCCGTCCCCACCGTAGGTCGTACCCAAAAGCGAGTACAGCGACTGGTTTTGGTTGATGGGCAGGATCTGACCGTCGCAAAACGCCCAACCTCGCGGTGCGAAGTTGAAGCCGACGATCCTGATCTCCGCTAGGAATGGCTCAGACAAAAGAAGCTCCTTTCTCTTTTCGGTTGATGTATCAGCCTATTTCCCCAATATTCTTAGCGACTTGACCGTTCGGGTTCCCTTTGACTCAATTCGGGCAGCTCGCAACGTTCGTGATGACTCCTCCGACCGAACCGGTCGCGTCACCTACTTCGGTGTTCGTGTTGAGCGGCTCGATGTCGCCCACGATCTGCGCTGGAGTTCGCACTCCCAGGGGAGTGGCCTCGACGTCGAGGAACGAGCCGGCCTGAACCGGAGCCACGATCACATCGAGTTCGGTCGTTCCAAACGCCCCAGCGAAGGGATTGTTCGGAGTACTGACATTGTTCCCCGTCACCCTCGTACACACCCGGGTGCCGGTGCCGGTCGGCTCGCCGACCTCGGTGGGCAGAATCTGGATGCCAACCGAAGCTCCGTTGGACGCATCACCGGTCGCAACGATCGGATTGTCGGTAATCCGTACCGTCGTGCCCGCTCCGGTGGTGCCCCCGTCGACTCCGACGCCGACGGTCTCCGCGGTCGCCGTGCCTGTAGCCGGGTTAAGCGTGATCGTATTGTTGTCGATCGAGATCACGTTCTGGCTAGTCGTGCCGGTGCCCTCGTTGGTCGTGATCACGCCATGCACCGTCTGTGTGAGAATCCCGGAAAACGATGAATTGATCGTGTTGTCGTTGACGGTGGCCCGGAT
The DNA here is from genome assembly GCA_945787635.1 of Thermoanaerobaculia bacterium. Taxonomy (GTDB): domain Bacteria; phylum Acidobacteriota; class Thermoanaerobaculia; order Multivoradales; family JAHEKO01; genus CALZIK01. The sequence continues at coordinate 8,304 of CALZIK010000171.1, forward strand.
CGTGCCGAGGTTGGACGAACTCGCACCGCCTGCGCTCACGCCGATGCCATTCAGGCCGCTCACCGGCGCGACGCCGCCTACCTTCACTGCATCGAGCGTAATGTTGTTGTTGGTCGCCGTGGCGTTGACCGTGGCCGCGCCCATCGACGCGCTGGAGAAGAACCGGATGCCGTTGACCATGTCGCCACCGGCTCCTGCACTGATGGTGTTCCCCAACGCTCCAGCTCCACCGACCGTGGCCTGCAAGTTGCCTGCTTCCGCCACCACGCTGACGCCATCGACCGTATTGGTGATGGTGTTGCCGGTCACGATGACGTTGAGGTTGCCGTTCGCGGCGAAGGTGAGCGGGTTGAGACCCGAGTCCCCGGCATCGGTAAGAGTGCTGTTGATGACCGACAGCAGATCCGGGCTGGCCGTATTGCCCGGATTCGTGGCGGTCGTGTTCTGGATCCGGATCGCCGTGTCCTGCGCATCATCGATATTCAGATTGTTGAAGACGCTCGCGGTTCCAGCTGCGGTCGTGCCGAGAAGATTGCGGATGAAGATGCCGTGCTCGTTGGTGCCGACGTCGGCTCCGAGGCCATCGATGTCGGTGTTAGTGATATCGAGATCGGTCACTGTCTGGCCGAAGATGCCGTGATCGTCGAAGTTGGTGATCGACATATTGGTGATATCGACAACAGACACCGTGTCGAACTCGACCGCGGCGTTACAGCCGGTGAACACCGTTTCGCTGCAGGTTGCCGCTCCTCCGTCGTCCGCAGCGTCGAAGAGATTCAAGTTGTTCAGCGTGATGTTATTGGTGCTCCGAATCAAAATGCCATTCTGGCTTGTGTTCTGGATCGTGCCGCCGCTGCCGTCGGTGGAGCCGACGCCAGTCACAGTGAAGAACCCTCCCGTACCGGCGTTGTTGACGTCGATTCCGATCGTGCCCCCGTTCACCGAAACACTCTGGAAAGTCACGCCGCTCCCACCGATAGTGGTGTTCTGGATATTGACCGCGGTGGTCGTGGATGTCGTAGTCGCGCCGATAGTATTCGTACCGGTGACGTTCACCGTACCGCCCCCGGTCGCGTTGAACGCTGTGGAGGCGCCTGTATCGAGGGTCATACCGCCGGAGAAGTTGATGGTGCTGCCGGTATTGCCGGTCAGGTTGATGCCGGTTCCGTCCTCGTCGATTGCGGCGCTGAAGGCCACCGTGCCGGCCATCCGTCCAGTGACCTCGACCGCACGACCAGTCTGATTGTTGATCGTCGCCGCCACGGTCACGTTGCCGCTGCCGCCAGCGATATCGACGGCATTCCCGGCCGGATCGTTCGAGGATCCGATCGAGCCGCCGTTGATATTGACAGCGTTGGGATTGCTCGCGATGTCGATGCCGGCGCCCGTAGTACCGTCGATGTCGACAGTCGTGAAGGTCACGACTCCGTTCGCCCCGGAGAGATTGATGCCCGCGCCCCCGGTGTTGTCTATCGTCGCCGATGCAAAGGTAAAGGCGGCCGAAGAACCGCCAGTGATGTCGATGCCGTGATTCGACGCGCCGGCGGCTGTGCCCGCAATCGTCGAGCTCCCCGTCACGCTAAAGGTGCCGCCATCGACGTTGTTGATGTCGATGCCCACAGACGCACCGCCCGCCGCGTTCTTGTCGATCGTGGCGAACGTCATATTGCTTCCACCGATCGTCACACCGTCCATGTTGAGGGCGGTTCCAGTGGTGGAGTCAATGTTGTTCGTGCCGGTGACGTTCAAAATGCCACCCGTGGCGTTGAAGCCGGTGCCGCTCGAGGTGTCGATGTTGAGCCCACCGTTGAAGTTGAACGTGCCGCCACCGTTCGAGGTCAGATCGATGCCTGTGGCAGAGGCGGTGTTGGCGGTGATCGCGCCGGCGAACGTCACCACACCGCCGGTCTTGGCGTTGATCCTGACCGCGGAATTCGGGCTCCCAATGTTGGTCTTGCTGATCGTGCCGTTGTAGTCGACGTTGCCGGCGGTACTAGTGTCAATCTGGAAGCCGATGCCGGTTGGGTCGGTGATCGAGGTATTGCCGAAGGTGAACGTCCCACTCGAACCGGTCAAAATGTCGATGCCGGCGTCGCCGCCGTTGAGGGTGGTCGTGCCACTCATCGTCGTTACGTTGTAGACGCCGGCGGCGCTCGAGAACTGCAGCCCGGTGCCGTTGGTCGCGTTGATCGCACCGCCGAAACCGATCGTTCCGGTAGCGTGATTGACGATACTGACCGCCGGGGAGTTGTTGGCCTGGGTGATGCTGCCTGGATAGGCCACGGACGCAGTACCACCGCTGACGTTGAAAGCGGCCGCCGACGGGCTGGTGATCGAGCTGGCTGCGTCGAAGGTGAACGTGGCACTGCCACCCTGGATGTCGATACCCGGACCGGTCGAAGAATTGACGTCGAGGTCGGTGATCGAGATCGCGCCGGTGGCGTTATCGAAACGCACTCCGGTGCCGGTACCGGTGCCTGAAGTCCCAACGTCGTCGAACGTCGCGCCAGCAGTGTTGTTGCCGAAGATGGCGCGACCGTTAGTCGCCGCGATGTCGAGGCCGCGGACGGTGTTCCCGCTGGCGAGCACGATGACATCGCCAGCCGTGTCTTCGATGGTCGGCGCGGTCGAACTGGCCACCAGAACCGAGCCCGCCGCGAAGTTGAAGCCGGCGAAATCGAGGGCCACACCGTTGCCATGCAGGATCTGGTTGGTCTCGAGCAGGATGCCGCCCGAGGTGCTGCCGGTGGTCTCGTCGAAAACGAAGATGGTGTCGCCGTTTCCGTCCTGCCCGTCGTTCGCGCCACCCGCGTCGACCGGCGCGAGCGAGGTGAAGGGCGTCGCGGAGCGGCCGTCCGCCGTGCCGGCGTTGTCTTTGTCGACGAACCAGATCAGAGACGAGACCGTGACCTCGACCGTCCCGGTGTCCATCAGGCCGCCCGGATCGGACACTTCGTAGTCGAAGGTGTCCATGCCGGTGAAGCCGACCGGCGGCGTGTAGCTGAAGCTGCCGTCCGGGTTCATGGCGACGACCGCCCCGGCCGTGACGCTGGCGGGAACGACGGCCGCGGTGAGACCGGCGGGGGTCTCGGCGTCGGTGTCGTTGTCGAGGACGTCGGCGTAGAGCGCCGGAGTCGGATCCTCTCCCACGACCGCCGGGGCGCCCGAGGGCGCGGCGAGATCCACCTCGAGCAAGGTGTTGCCCAGGGTCTTGTAGGCGTCGTCCACCGCCATGGGCGCGGTGTTGAACATCAACATGGTGGTGAAGACGTTGCTGTCGAGCGCGCCATCATTGACCACGGTGGTCACGTTGCGGGTGGTGTTGGCGGGGGTCGCCGCGGTGTTGTCGTAGGTCACCGAGCGCAGCACCGCCTGGAAGTCTGCAAGCGGCGCCGGCGCCGCGGGCAGAATGGTGAGCGTCGGCTCGACATAGTTGATCTCGGCGGCCAGGATTGCGCCGCTGGGCGTCGCTGCCAGGAGCTCCATCCCCGGGTCGGGGACCGGAGTATTGGGCGTGATCGTCACCGTCGCCGAGGTCAGCATCGTGCTGTCGATGTCGGTGACGGTGAGATCGATGCCGGTGTCGAGAATCGAGATCGGCCCGCCGGCCATCGGATACTGCACCAAGTGGTCCTGGCGGGAGAAGACGGCCAGAGCATCGTCGTTCTTCCCGGCGACGAACACGTGCCGCCCGTCGGGGCTCACGGTTGCATCGACGGCAGAGTCCAGGCCGTCGACCCCGTCCGCGCCATCCGTTTCGAGACCCAGAAACGTCAGCATTCCCGTGGCGGCATTGCGGCCGAAGGCTGCCAGTTGGTCGTTGGTCGCGTTGGTCGCGTAGAGGTGCTCGCCCTCCTCGCTCACCCAGATCGCGTTGACGTCGGTCAGGCCGTCGACTCCGCCGACACCCTGGCGAAGCACCTCCACGAAGGTCAGGTCGCCGGTCGAGCTGTTGCGGGAGAACACCGCGATCGCGTTGCTCGCCAAGTCGGCGGCGTACAGATGGAGACCATCTCGGCTCAACGCCAGATCGATGGCGAAGTCGAGACCATCGACGCCATCGACGCCGTTCTGCTCGAGGCCGAGGAAGGTGAGCGCTCCGGTCGATACGTCGCGGCTGAAGACCGCGACGGCGTCGTCGTCCGGTCCGGTGGCGTAGACGTGGCGCCCGTCCGGGCTCACCCGCACGGCCTGCATTGCGCCAATCCCGTCGACACCGCCGACATTGTCCTGGACCAGGCTCAGAAACGTGAGCTGGCCCGTGGTCAGATCTCGGGCGTACGTCCGGATCTGCGACGGGAGCGCCGTGCTCGCGTACACGTGCCGACCGTCCGGGCTCAAAGAAAGCCCGGTTCCGAATGCGACGATCCCCGGATCCAGAACCAGCGACTGGACGAAGGTCAGCAATCCGGTCGTGACATCCCTGCCGAAAACCGCCGCCGTGGCCTCGAGGAAGTCAGTATTACCGGCCACGACATAGACGTGCCGCCCGTCCGAGCTCACCTCGACCGCCGCCGGCCGGAGGAGGCCATCGACGCCTCCCGTACCCTGCACCTCGGCTTCGAGAAAGGTGAGCTCGCCGGTCAGAGCGTTCCGAGAGAAGGCCACGAGGGAGGGAGTCGCGCCACCTCCACCGGAGGAGACGGTGTAGACGTGCTTCCCGTCGCCCGACACCGCAACCTCTTCGACCCCGCCCAGTCCCGCCACTCCACCTACCCCGTCGACCTCGACCTCGATGAACTTGAGCAGTCCGGCGGCCAAAACGGGCGCCTCGTTGACGTTGGTGACCGTCACCAGCACCGTCTGCATGGCCATCCCACCAGCACCGTCACTGACTTGCACTTCGACCTCGTATACCCCGTCCGCGTTAGCGTCCATCTTGGTCTCGAAGTCCGGGGCCAGGTCGAAAGTCAGCACGCCCCCGGCAGTGATCGAGAAGAACGCTCCGTCCGCGCCACCAGACGCTGTTTTCATCCAGGACAACGTTTGCGCCGGCACGTCCACATCCATCGCCGTCAAGGTGGCCACCGCGGTCTGGTTCTCCGGAGCCATCTGAGCCGCCATCGACGTGATCGTCGGTGGAAGGTTCACCTCGGTGACCGTGACCGTGATCGTTTCCGAATCCGAAAGCATGCCCGTGCCGTTGTCGGTCACGACCACGTCAAAGGTGAACATCCCCGGGCCCTGGGCCTCGGTCGGGGTCCAGCTAAAAACTCCACCAGCGGTGATCGAAGCCCCCGCGGGCACAGCCCCCCCGCCGGCTGCCAGACTGAAGGTCAGTGTGTTGGCCGGAACGTCGGCGTCGCTCGCCGTCGCCGTAAAGCCCAAGGCCACCAACTCGGCCACCATCTTGTTGCCCACGGGATCGAGCACCGGGGCGACGTTGACCTCGTTGACGGTCACCGTGATCGTCTCGCTGTCGGCAAGATTCGGAGCGCCGTTATCGGTGACGACCACGTCGAAGGTGTACATGCCGGGACCCTGGGCCTCGGTCGGCGTCCAGCTGAACACCCCTCCGGCCGTGATCGAAGCACCGGCGGGAACCATCCCGGACAAACTAAAGGTGAGCGTGTTCGCCGGAAGGTCCACGTCGCTCGCCGTGGCCGTGAAGCCCAGCGCCACCAACTCGTCCACGGTCTTGTTACCCACCGGATCGAGCACCGGGGCGACGTTGACCTCGTTGACAGTCACCGTGATCGTCTCGCTATCGGCGAGGTTCGGAACGCCGTTGTCGGTGACGACCACGTCGAAGGTGTACATGCCGGGACCCTGGGCTTCCGTCGGCGTCCAGCTGAACACCCCTCCGGCCGTGATCGAAGCCCCGGCTGGAACCGCCCCGGAGAGACTGAAGGTCAAGGTGTTGGCCGGTACGTCCACGTCGCTCGAGGTCGCCGTGAAACCCAACGCCACCAGCTCGTCCACGGTCTTATCGCCCACCGGATCGAGCACCGGTGCGACATTGACCTCGCTGACGGTCACGGTGATCGTCTCGCTATCGGCAAAGTTCGGCGTACCGTCGTCGGTCACGACCACGTCGAACATGAAGACACCCGGACCCTGGGCCTCGCTCGGCGTCCAGCTGAACACTCCACCGGCCGTGATCGAAGCGCCCGCGGGAACCGCCCCGGCGAGGCTGAACGTGAGGGTGTTGGCCGGCATGTCGACATCGGTCGCGGTCGCCGTGAACATCAACGGGACGAGCTCGTTCACCATCTTGTTGCCCACCGGGTCGAGCACCGGCGCCTCGTTGACGTCCGTCACCGTCACCAGCACCGTCTGCGTCGCCATGCCGCCTGCCCCATCGTCCACCTTGACGTCGATCTCGTAGACGCCGTCGGTGTTGGCGTCCGCCTTGGTTTCGAAGTCCGGCGCCGCGTCGAAGGTCAGGACTCCGCCGGCGGTGATCGAGAGTAGGCCAGCGTCCGCGCCGCCCGTCTCCATCCAGGTCAGCGTCGGTGCGGGCATGTCCTGATCCGTAGCCGTCAAGGTCGCCACCGCGCTCTGGTTCTCGGGAGCCGACTGCATCGCCGAGGACGTGATCGTGGGCGGATCATTGACGTCGGTCACCGTCACCGTGATCGCCTGGCTGTCGGTGAGCCCCACGGAGTCGGTCACGGTGACGGTCACTTGGTACTTGTTGTCCATGTCGGCATCGCCCGGCGCGTCGAAGTCCGGAGCCACCGTGAACGTCAGGACGCCGGTCGCCGCCACTATCGAGAACTTCGCCTGATCCGCGCCTCCCGTGAGCGAATAGGTCAAGCCCGCGCCCTCGGTGTCGCCCTCGGGGTCGGTCGAGTCCACGTCGGTCACCGCGGTGGTGTTCTCCGGCACCGACTTCATCGCCGTCGCCCCGCCGCCGTCCGACGTGATCGACGGCGGTTGGTTCAAGGTTGGATCGAGAATCGCGGTGAACTCGGAGCTGCCTTCGACCGAAAACCCGTTCCAAAGCTCGATCGATTCGAGGGCACGATAGATGACCCGGCCACGCGGAACGATGCGCGTGTTGGAAGACGTCAGGACATTGCAAGAAATAAACTCGGCGAACGACGAAATCGTCATGTTGTCGACCGCTAGATTCGGCGTGCAGGTCGACGGGGCCGCGCCGGCTCCGCCCGTCGGTGCCTGGCTCACGCTCGCGGCGAACACGCGCTCGGGAACCGCCCTTTCGTCCGAATCGTTCCGCTCTTCGCCGCCGCAGGCCTCGACCAACTCGAGCGCGTCGCCGGGAGCGAGCTCGGTTCCAGTGGTCTCGATTCCGAGGCACGCTGTCAGGCGAATCTTCCCGGCCTGGCCGTCCGAGCCAAGCGAGCCCCGGCCGTAGCGCCAGCTCAAGTCTCCGCGCTCGGATACCACCGAGATCTCGGCCTGCGGTCCGCCGGCGACCTCGAGCTCGGTGCCGTCCAGGAGCACCGACTTCTCAGCCGCGAGCCGAATCGCGGAACCAGGGCCGCCCTGCACCTGGATACTCCCTCGCCGGGTTCCGTCGTCTCGCGAAAGATCCCGCCCGTCCACCGCCAAACCTTCGCAGGAGGCGAGGGTCACCGCCGCCGGCGCGCCGGACCCCAGGGAGGCGATCAGGCCGTGAATCTCGATACCGCAGCCCGCGATCGCCACCTGACCAGCCTGGCCCGCCTCGCCGGTCGCCAGCACGGTTGCCCAGGTGCCGACGTGCACGCCCTTGCCTGGTTCTCCAAGCGACTGCAAAGACACTCGCGCCGGCTCGCCCTTGGCTCCCGCCGCCGACACCAATCCGTCCACCTCGAGCCGGCCCCGCGCCGACAGATCCACGCGGCCGCGGTCGGCGACAACCGACGCGCCCTCGCGGACGAGCAGGTCCCCGGCCGCCTCCAGGCTCAGGTTGCCCCGCGTCTCGATCGAAGCGCCCCGCAGGATCGCCAGATCCCCACGCACCTCGATCCGCATGTCGCAGGCCGAGGTTCCGCTCTCCTGTCCACAGGCCAGCCGGCCCTCGAGCACCATGCTGTGGGGCACGGTCCAAACGCCGTCGGCAACCGCGTCCAGGTCCTCGGACGATCCATCCAGGGCCGAGAAGATCAGGTCTCCGGCCACCATCGGGGTCCGGTCCGCCGACGGTGCCGATACCACCAGCACCAGAGCCAGGGGAAGAAGAAAACGCAATAGGCGCGAGCGAGCTGTGGACATCGACGCTCTCCTCAAACTGCTAGCAGGCCGCGATGATCGTGAGCTGGTTCGAGCACGAGACCGGGCCGAAGGTGGCCTGGTCCTGGAAGGTCACGGTCATTGTCAACACCGAACCGATCGCAAGCGGCGGATTCGGGACATTCCCAGTGAAGTTGAAATCAGCGAACGTCACTGTACCGGCCCCGTCGGTGGGCAGAAAATCGTCTGGCAGAAGACCCACGTTGGACGGGTCGGTCGTCGTCGGCACGCACCGCAGCACGGTCCCGACCGGAGGGATCGGCGTCACTTGCGCCATCATGTTCTGGAGGATCGCGTTCTGACAGGCCGAACCCGGCTGTGGGGGCACCGGCAGCGAGACCTCGAACGAGCAAGTGATCGTGAAAGCAACCGAGGGCTGCGCCCAGGCCGACCGCGTGCCGAAGAAGCTCTTGACCGCGGGCCGCTCGTAGGGAAGCTGGCCCAGCGCGAACGCCCCGCCGGCAACTAGCGATGAACGCAAGAGTTTTCGTCGAACGCCGTCGACACTCCCGCCGTCTTGATTCCTGGTCATCCCAACCTCCAGAGGACCTGACGTTTTCCGAGCCTGAATTTCGCGCAGAGTTTACAACGAAAAGGTGAAAGGAACGGACTCGTTCCCGGTTGGGTAGATTTGACACGTCGCCGAGGCGCCCGTTACCGTCTCGTGCCACGAGAGTCTCGACTGCTCGTTCAACCAGCGAGCCGAACCATTGGAAAGGGCCGAGATGGGCACCAGCACAAGCAATCAGAACCAGCGGGCTGACGAACCTCCCGAACCCACCGCCGGTTCGCGCCAGGTGTCGAGTTATGTTCCCGAGTGCTTTTGGAGCACCCAGATTCTCGAGGACGGCACGCCCCGGGTGCGCTATGTCAGCCAGGGCTGGAAGCAGATCTGGGGATATGAACAGGAGGAGATCCTAAACGATCCACACCTCTGGCTGCAGGCGGTGGTCGTGGCGGACAGAGGCGTCGCTGAAAAGACCTTCGCGGAGACGATCGCTCGCAAGGAAACCCTCGTCGCCTGGTATCGAATCTGGTCGTTGCCTGGTGAGGTCAAATGGATCGAGGACACCATGTCCCCGGTTCTCGACGACAAGGGCAAGGTCGTGGGCGTCGAGGGCGTCGCCCGCAAAATCAGCCAAGGCGAGCTCCTGCGACGCGCACTCGAAGAGCGCGAAACCCGCTTGGAGCTGGTTCTCGAAGCGAGCTGCGACGGCATGTGGACGCTGGACCTGGACGCCAACCGCGTCATCCTGAGCGGCCAGTGGTGCCGGTCGCTGGGCTACGGAACCGAAGAGTCCATCCGGCCACTGAGCTTCTGCGCCGAGGTGATTCACCCGCAAGACAAGGGGCGAAGAAACGGCGCCCTGAAGGCTCACCTCCAAGGCCTGACCGACAACTTCGAAAGCGAGCATCGGCTGCGGACCCGATCGGGCTCGTTTCGCTGGTACCTCGAGCGTGGCCGCGTGATCGATCGCGACCAGCAAGGTAGACCGACACGCGTGGTGGGTGTCAGCATCGACATCACCCACCGGGTCGAGGCGGAAGCGGCGCTCAAATCCAGCGAGGAGCGCTACCGGGCGCTCTATGAGGACAACCCTTCGATGTTCTTCACGCTCGCTCCCGATGGCACCCTTCTGTCCGCCAACAGCTTCGGCGCCCAGCAACTCGACTACGCCGCCCACGAGATCGTCGGCAAACCGGTCAGCGACCTTTACGTCGAATCGGAGAAGGACGCAAATCGAAAACACCTCGAGGCCTGCCTGGCCGATCCCGGCAAGATTCACAGCTGGGAAACCTGCAAACTACGCAAGGACGGCACCAAGTTGTGGGTTTGGGAGACCGCCCGTGCCGTCACCGGCCCCGATGGCGGACAGGTTGTCTTGGTCGTCTGCGACGACATTACCGAAGCACACGAAATGTCCGAGAAGCTCTCGTATCAGGCGGTACACGATGCGTTGACGGGAGCGTTCAATCGCTACGAGTTCGAGCGGAGATTGAAACGTGCCTTGCGAAGTGCCAAGTCCGTACCGGCGGAGCACGCGCTTTGCTTCTTGGACCTGGACCGCTTCAAGGCTGTCAACGACACCTGTGGCCATGCGGCCGGAGACGAGATGCTCGTTCAGCTCGCGCGGCTTCTTCAGAAGAGCATTCGAAAACGAGATTTGTTGGCACGGATCGGTGGCGACGAATTCGGAGTGCTGCTCGAGTTCTGCTCCTTTGCGGAAGCCCGCAGTGTCGTCGCCTCGATGCGCAAAGCCATCGAAGACTTCGTCTTTGTCTGGGAGGATCAGCGGTTTCGTATCGGGGTCAGCATCGGATTGGTCTCGATTACCGACGAAACCGCCTCCATAGCCGAGGTCTTGCGAGCCGCGGACACCGCCTGCTACGCCGCCAAGGACGACGATGATCGAAGGCTTATCGGCGGTTCAGTCGATGTAGCCGAGCGCCCGTAGAACGTCGGTGTCGAGGCCGGCCGCGGTCTCGGTTTCCGGCGTGGCCGAATCGTTCTCGAGGGTGCGGCTCAGGGCAGCGCTGAGCGCTCGAGCCTTCTCCGGTTCGCTCGAAGCCAGATTGAACTGCTCGGCGGGGTCTTTGCCGAGATCGAAGAGCAGTCGAGCATCGGTTCGTCCCGAGTAGTCGCTCGCGATCTCGATCCACTTGTAGGAGCCCAATCGAACGGCGGATGCAACGGCGCGACGTTTCCAGCGTGTGTCCATCACGATCGGACGCGCGCGAAATGCAGCCGGCCGTGGATCCGGACCGAGAAGCGGCAGTAGGCTCAGGCCGTCTGCTTGCCCTTGGGATTTTTCGCCGCGCGCAGCAAGGCCCGCGGCCTCGAGAATCGTGGAATGAAGATCCACCAGCGACACCGGGGAATCGATCGCAGCGCCTTCGGACTGCCCCGGCAGCTTGATCCAGAGCGGAATCCGAACGACTTCTTCGAAGAGCGAGTACGCGTGGCCGAAGCCGCCGTGCTCGAAAAACTCCTCGCCGTGGTCGGAGGTCACGATCACCAAGGCGTCGTCGTACAGGCCCTCCCGCCGGAGCACGTCGAGAAGGCGCTCGAGCACGTCGGTCGAATACCGCACTGCGGTGTCGTATTGCTCGTTGGCGCTTTCGAGGTATCCCGGAGTCACCCGGCTTCGTGCGGCAACGTCCCCGTCCTTGAGAATCGCGGTCATGATCTCGTCGTTGTAGTCGAAGACGTCGTCGGGCTCGCTGCCGAGAAGTCCGGCGCGGTGCTCGGCCGGAATCCGGTAGGGACCGTGGCAGTTCATCGGCTGAAAGTAGAGAAAACCCGGCCGGCCCGGGTCGCGATTCGACTCGAGCCAGCTTTCGAGTCTGGTCAGCATGTCGGCGATATCCGGATAAACCAGGACCTTTCCCTGGTGGCCTTCGAAGTGCTCGAAGCCTCGGTCGAAGCCGGTCTGCTCGCCGATAAACAGGTTGCCGCTCCACCCGGCGGTCTGCCACCCGGCGGCGGCGAGCGCTTCGGCCAGGGTCTCGAGCTCTGCTGGGAGCTTGGCGCTCTGTTTGACCACTCCATGCCGCAACGGAAGAAGACCGGTAAAAAGCGACGCCACGCTTGGCTGAGTCCAGGAGGAAGTCGAGTAGGCGGCGTCGAATCGGGTGGACTCGGCCGCGAACGCTTCGAGCGCCGGACTGGTGTCCAGAGCATAGCCGTACTGCCCGAGTCGATCGGCCCGCAGCGTATCGACCACGATCAAGACGACATCGGGCCCAGGCCCGCCGCCTCCGTTGCACGACCAGCCCAGCACGACCGCGACGGCCAGGACCGCCAGGATCCCACGAGGCGTCTTCGAAGTGGCTCGCGAGCGCATAGGTATTCGGTAGAGTACCGAAGACATGGCCCGAACACGACGCGAGTTTCTGATCGACAGCGGTCTGGCCATCGGAGCCGCAGCGGTCGGATCATCCTTCGGTGCCTGCAGCGGACGTGCTGCGGACGGCCGCTACGACCTGTGCATCATCGGTTCCGGCTTCGCCGGCACGTTCCTCGGTCTCAGCGCGATCGAGATGGGGTTCGTTACGGTCATCCTCGAGGCGGGCTCGAAGCCGCGCCGCGAGGGCACGGCCGGAACGCTCTCGGACTCGTTCGAGTTTCGCAGCACCGGAGGCCTGCGCTATCCGGTCAACGGCACGCGCGCGATCACCGTCGGCGGCGCGAGCGTCCACTGGGGCGGCGTCACGACCCGGCTCTGGCCCGAGGAATTCCGGATGCGCTCGACCTACGGGCGCATGGTGGACTGGCCGATTTCCCACCAGGACCTCGAGCCCTACTACTGCCGCTCCGAGCAACTCCTGCTCGCCAAAGGCCATGCACCGGTGCCCGGCGCCGAGCCCGCGCGCGCCTGTGGCTATCCGAACGAAAAGAACGAGCCTTACGAGGATCCCCGAGTTGCGATCGAGGGCAAGGAGACGGCTTATTTTCCGCTCGCGCACTCGCGCCGCGGTGGCAACTTCGCCGTGCGGCTCGCCGACGAAGAAATTCCGGCGTTCGAGGTCGCCGGCCGCGGCACGCTACTCGCGGATCGCCAGGTCATCGACATCGTCACCCTCGACGGCAAGACGATCGATCATGTCGCCGTGCGCGGGCTCGACGGCTCGAGCGAGTCGATTCACGCCCGCGCGTTCGTCGTCGCCGCCGGGGTGGTCGAAAGCGCGCGGCTGCTGTTGATCTCGCACAGCTCCTGGTTTCCGGAAGGTCTCGGCAATCGCCACGCCCAGGTCGGGCGCTATTTCAACGTCCACCCGAGCCTTCAGACCTCGTTCGAGTTTCGAAGTGATCTGGCGCTCGCCAAGGCGCACCATCGCACCTGCAGCCTGAACGACGACTACCGGCTGGAAGGTCTAAACGCGTGCCAGTACCAGCTCGACGTGCTCGCCAGCGGCGGCGGCCGCTGGAAGGCCCAGCCCGAGACCGAGCCCGCCTACGAAAACCACGTGACCTTGAGCTCGACCGAGACCGATCGGTTCGGCGTGCCGCTGCCCGAGCTCAACTTCGACTACACCGATCTCGACCGGCGAACGCTCGAGCGCAACTACGCCACCCTCGAAGCGCTCAGCCGTGAGCTCGCCGCCCCCGGCACCGAGATCGCTCGCAACGATCGCTGGCGAGCACACCCCGCCGGCACCTGCCGAATGAGCGAGAGCGAGCAGACCGGGGTGGTCGACAGACACAACCGGGTCTTCGGTCTCGACAACCTGTACGTCTCGGGCGCCTCGACCTTCCCGACCTCGGGCACCGCCAATCCGACCAACACCGTGGTCGCGATGACCCTGCGGCTGGCGGATCATCTCGGAAATCAGCTCGGCTGAGTGTGAGCGTGCGGCCTCCGTCGAAGCTTCTGCTCCTGCTCGAAGGCCGAGCCATGGGAGAGCTTGCGACGACCCTGCTTCTGCGGCCGCTTCTCAAGCGGCTCGATCATGGAGACGGTCACCCGGTCCTGCTCCTGCCGGGCTTCATGGCGAGCGACGTCTCGACGCGGCCCTTGCGCGGCTTCCTCCGCGATCTCGGCTACTCGGCGCACCGCTGGACTCTGGGGCGCAACCTCGGACCCCAGGGCGACCTCGAAGAGCGGATGAACGGGCGCCTGGCCGAGCTCTTCGAGCGTCACGGACGCCGCGTGAGCCTCGTCGGCTGGAGTCTGGGTGGCGTTTACGCCAGGGTCCTAGCCAACCACGGGCCCGAGCGGGTCCGATGCGTGATCTCGCTCGGCAGCCCGATCAACGGCGACGGCGAGGCGACCAACAGCGCGCGGCTGTACGAGCTCGTCACCCGGGAACGGCTTCGCGACATCGCGCCCGAGAAGCTGGCCGCCGTTCGAGCCACGCCGCCGGTTCCGACGACCTCGGTCTTCAGCCGGACCGACGGCGTGACCGCCTGGCAAAGCTCGATCGAGCCAGAGGGCCCGCTGGCAGAGAGCGTCGAGGTACCCGGGAGTCACCTGGGCCTCGGATTCAATCCGTTGGTCCTCTGTGTCCTGGCCGACCGACTGGCCCAGCCCGAGGACGACTGGAAACCGTTCTTCCGGCCGGGCAAGGTCCACCCGCCCGGCTTGCGGCGGCCGGTCGAAGCCAGGGCCTCGTCCGCCGCTGGGACCGGCCCGGACCTCGGGTCGGGGATCGCCTGAGGCCGTGCGCCAGCTCTCCGGCCTAGACGCCGGCTTCCTGTCGCTCGAAACCGACACCGCGCCGATGCTCATCGGCTCGGTCTCGATCCTCGACCCCGAGACTCCCGACGGTCGGCTCGACGTAGAGCGGTTTCGGCAACTCCTCGGTGAGCGCCTGGAGGGAGCCGTCGCTCTGCGCCGGCGACTCGCCACGCTGCCCTTCGACCTCTCGCGACCGCATTGGCGCGAGCTCTCGCCCGATGAAATCGATCTCGAGCAGCACGTCGAGCGGACCCGGCTGCCCGAGCCCGGCGGCTGGCACGAGCTTTCGGAGCTCATGGCCTTCGAACTGGGGCGACCGCTCGACCGCAAGCTCCCGCTCTGGCAGGTCCTGTTCGTCGAGGGTGTCCACTCGGTGCCGGGCGCTCCCGCGGACTCGGTCGCCTTGATCGCCAGAGTTCATCATGCCGCCGTCGACGGGGTTTCGGGCGCGGAGATTCTGGGGGCGCTCTACGACGGCCTTCCCGGCGGCGCTTCGGGCGCGGCCACAGCGGGCGACCGAGCCGACCGGGATCCGCGAGCGCTCGAGCTTCTGGCGCGCGCTGGGCGG
>CALZIK010000172.1 GCA_945787635.1 Thermoanaerobaculia bacterium
ACCCGGCGATTCCGCCGTCCGATCGGCTCCCGAACGGATCGAGAGGAGACCCGCCATCGTGCCCAGCGCCAGCAGTCCCCCGACCGCGGCGGCTCGCCAGCCCCGGCGTACCGGCGCGATCGCCCCCTCGATCTCGCGAAGCCGGCCGGCGTCACCGAGACTGCGCTCGAGCCGGGCAATCTCGGCGGCCGTGAACCCGGCGTCCGGCAGGCGGCGCACCGCCCAGCTCGGATCGAGCAGGAAGGCCCGCTCGGCGCAACTCGCGCAGGTCGCAAAATGCCCCTCGGCACGGGCCCGTTCTGGGGAACCCTCGCGCAAGAGGGCTTCTCCCGAGGCGGCCAGCTCCCTCCAGATCGCGCAGCTCATTTTCCGGCCCGGGCGAGCGCCGCGTATTCGGGGTATCTCTGGCTCAACTCCTCGCGCAGCTTCCGGCGCGCCGCGAAAAGGTGGTTGCGAACCGTGGACTCGCTGCAGGCCAGGACCTCGCCCACCTCTCTCGAGCTCAGGCCTTCGACCTCCCGCAGCCAGAATGCCTTGCGCTGACGAAGGCTGAGATCGCTCGCGAGATCTCTCAGAATCGCGAGGGCTTCGTCCGCCATCAACTTCTCGAGTCCCACTCCCGGGCGGCTGTGTACGGAGCGCAAATGGTGCCGGACGGGCTCGGCCTTCTCGCGTCTGGTGTTGCGCGCCCGCAGATAATCGATGCCGAGGTTGGTCGTGATCCTGTAGAGCCAGGTGTTGGCGCTCCACCGGGCGTTGTAGCGAGACCGATGCTGCCAGGCGCGAAGAAGCGCGAGCTGCACGAGATCCTTGGCCTCCTCACGATCCCCGATCAGGCGGTAGGCCAGGTTGAGCAGAGGACCGGTCTTGCGCGCCACCAGGTCATCGAACGCTCGGCGATTTCCCTGGCGAATCTCGACCAGCAGCTCGGTATCGGTCAAAGCCGAGACATCCGTGGCCCGCTCGGGTCGGGTGGGATCGCTGGAAACCGGGTAGGGCATGCTGGTCCTCTAGGGCTTACGGACACCGCGATGAGGACGTCTAGCCGCCCGCTCGCTCGGCAAGTTCCGTAGAACAAACAATTATACTGCCGGTCGCGACTCGCCCCGCGGGCGACAGACAGTTTTCTCCGGCATCGACCATCGCTCCGGCCCGGCAACGGCGCATCCGAATGTGGCTCCTCTACCAGACCCTGCTCGCCGTTCTGACCCTGCTGGCCGGCCCGTGGCTGTTGATTCGACGTGGACGCCACTACCTGACAAGCCTCTCGGCGCGACTGGGCAACGTGCCGGTCGCCGGGGACTCGGTGCTCTGGATCCACGCGGTCTCGGTCGGCGAGGTCAACGTCGCAACCAGCCTCCTGCCCATCCTTCCTCCCGATCGCCGGCTGCTCGTGACCACGGTAACGCCTAGCGGGCAGGACAACGCCCGCGACCGTTTTCCTGACGCTCTGGTCACCTATCTGCCGTTCGAGCTCTCCTTCGCCGTGCGGAGGTTCTTCGAGAAGCTGACACCCTCCGCTCTCATCTTGTGCGAGGGCGACCTCTGGCCTCTGGTGCTGCGCGACGCCCGGCGCAGGGGCATTCCGGTCGTGGTCGTCAATGGGCGAATCGGGGAACGTAGCTTCCGGCGAATGAAGCTCCTGCGGCGGTTCTTGAGCCCGATACTGCAACCGGTGGACGGCTTTGCCGTGCAGACCCGTGACGACAGCCGCCGGCTCCAGGAGCTCGGCGTCGAACCGAGCCGGATAACCGTAACGGGGAACCTCAAATTCGAGATCGCGGCCCCGACCGACCTTCCACGGCTCGAGGCGGCGATCGCGCGGCTCGCCCGCGGACGGCCGGTTCTGGTGGCCGGTTCGACCATGCAAGGCGAGGAGGATCTACTCCTCGCGGCCTTCTCTCAAATCGGCGGCGGCGAGCGCGCCTTGCTGATCCTTGCACCCCGGCATCCCGAGAGGTGGCCTCGAGTGGCCGCCTGGCTGAAACGGCAAGGCGCTATCGCGATTCTGCGATCAGAGCTCGACGACAACGGCTCGAATCCGTCCGGAGACCCACCGCCCGATGTTCTGCTGCTCGACAGTCTCGGCGAGCTCGCATCGGTCTACCGGCTCGGCCAGGCGGTCTTCATCGGCGGTACTCTCGTGCCGACCGGCGGCCACAACCCGCTCGAGGCCGCCCGACACGGAGTACCGATCGCCGCCGGACCCTCGATGCATAACTTCCGGGAAATCGCGGATCGGTTCGACGCCGATCATGCCTGGGAGCGTGTCGCCGACTCTCGCGAGCTCGGCGCGATCTGGGATCGCTGGTTGGATGATCCGGCAGCTGCGCAGGCAGTGGGCACTCGAGGCCGACGGGTGGTCGAGAGCAATCGCGGAGCCCTGGCGAAGACCCGGGCCTTCCTGCAGGAACGCCTCGGAGGGGCACTGGGCCCGTGACCCGCAACGACCTGCTCGAGCCGCCGAGGCCACCTCGCTCTCCCTGGCAGCTCTTCTACAACGCGGTTCACCGGTGGCGCCGAAACCGTTACCGTCGGCGGGCGCGGAGGCTGCCTCGCCCCGTGGTGAGCATCGGCAATCTGCACTGGGGCGGAACCGGAAAGACTCCCCTCACCGCGGCAGTGGCACGCCACCTTCTCGCCAGCGGGCGTCGGGTCGCGGTGCTGTCTCGCGGCTACGGCAGCAAGGGCGAGGGCGTTCGAGTGGTCTCGACCGGCGAGGGTCCGCTTCTGGGTCCGCGACTCGCGGGCGACGAGCCGGTCGCCCTCGCCGGTGAGCTGCCCGGCGCTGCCGTGATCGTGGGCCGGGATCGATACCAGGCAGGTCGCCACGCGATCGAGCGGCTCGCCGAACCGCCGGATTGCTTCGTCCTGGATGACGGGTTCTCGCACCTCGGGCTCGCCCGTGACCTAGATATCCTGGTCTTCCCGGCCCAGGACCCCTTCGGCGGGGGGCGGCTCGCTCCTTCAGGCAGGTTGCGTGAGCCCCTGGAGTCGGCTACTCACGCCTCGGCCGCCCTCCTCTCGAGCGACGAGACCTCGACTGTCGACCCAGAGAGCGGGCCGAAGCTGGCCGCGGCGCTCGCCGGCTTCGGTTTTCGCGGACCCGGCTTCGCGAGCCAGACGAGAAGCCTCGACGTAGTGACCGAGCGGGGCGACGAGCTACCCGCCGGCTCCAGGGTTCTGTTGGTCACCGGCATCGCGCGCCCGGCGCGTTTTCTCGCGACCGTCGAACGCCGGCCGCTCGAGATCGCCGGTCACCTCGAGTTCGGCGATCACCACGACTACTCGGCCACCGATCTGGGCGAAATCGGCTCGCAGGCGAGAGCGGAGGGAGCGGCATGGGTTCTGACTACCGCCAAGGACCACGTCAAGCTCTTCGGCCGCCTCGAGGTACCTCTTGCCTACGTGCCGATTCGAGCCGAGCCGGAAGCCGCGTTCTGGAACTGGCTGGACCTTGCTCTGGACGGCGTGGAATGACCGCGCGCGGCGTCGCTTCACACGCTCTCGCCGGCCGGCTCGGCGCCGCCGCAGGGTCGTTCTACTACGAACTTGCCGGCTCGCGACGCCGGGTAGCTCGCCGCAACCTGGCACTGGCTTTTCCCGCAGACACGGAGCGTCGGCTCGATTCGCTCGCCCGATCGTCGTTTCGCCACTTCGGCCGCGCGGTCTTCGAGTCGGTTTCGGCCAGCCGCCTGCCGGCGGAGTCCATCTGCGACCTCTTGAGCTTTGAAAACTGGCACGAGTTCGTTCAGGCAGAGAAAGGGGACCGCGGGGTGATCGTGCTGACCGCTCATCTGGGAGCTCACGAGATGGTCGGCCCGACGGTGGCGCTCTATCGCGGCCCCATGCACATGGTCGCCCGCCCGTTTCGCTATTCCCCGCTGGAGCGACGCGTACGCGCCATTCGCGAGCGTTTCGGCAATCGTTCGCTGCTCAAGAGGCAAGCCGCGCGCGGCATGCTGCGGGCTCTGTCTCAGGGTGAGCGGGTGGCCATCCTGATCGACCAGCGAGTGCATCCCTTTCAGGGGGTTCGCGTGCCGTTCTTCGGCCGCTCCTCGTGGACCAGTCCGCTGCCCGCTCAAATCTCGCTGCGCAGTGGCGCTCCCGTGCTGCCGATCTTCGCCTACAGCCTCTCGAACGGCCGCTACCGGATCGCGGTCCAACCAGCCATCGAGCCGCCCCCACGATCCAACTCCGGGTCGTTCGATGACGATGTCGTCGCGCTCACCGCCCGCTACGCGCAAGTCACTGAAGCGGCGATCCGGCGAGAGCTCGTGCAATGGCTGTGGATGCACGACCGCTGGAGGCGCCATTGACCTCGTCGCGAACCCTGGTGATCGCTCCCAACTGGGTTGGAGACAACGTCATGGCGCTTCCAGTTTTCGAGGCGTTGGCCGAGTCGGGACGATCGCTGTCGATCCTGGCCCGCCCTCACCTCGAGTCGCTATTCGGCCTGGTCAGCGCCGTCGATGAAGTGCTGGTGCGCGACTCTTCGGATGCAGCGGTCATTCGGACGGTCAAGTCCCGCGGCTTCGAGGAGGCCATTATCCTGCCGAACTCGTTTCGCAGCGCATGGATCGGCTTTCGCGCCCGGATCCCGATGCGCTGGGGCTATCGAAGCGATTTTCGCGGGCCGCTCCTCGAACCGGCCGTGAAACGACCGGCCGGGGTCGGCCATCAGGTCGCCGACTACGACGTCCTGCTCGAACGGCTCGGCGCGGCGCTCCCGAGCGGACGCCCCAGACTCGATCTCAGCGAGGCTTGCCTCGCCGCTGCGGAGGGCGTCCTCGGCGCTGCCGGACTCGGATCCAATCCCGGTGTCAGGAAGGTCGGCGTGTTTCCAGGCGCCGAGTTCGGTCCCAGCAAGCGCTGGCCTCTTGACTCGTTCGCCGAGCTCGTGCGAGCCCTGCTGCAGCGTCCGCAGGTCGAGGTCGTGATCGTCGCCGGACCCGGCGAGGAAGGCTGGGCCGAGACGGTTCAGGGATCCGCCGGTCACGACGCGCCGATCATCGGCCCGAGTCTCGATCTCGGCCAACTCGCGGGAGTCCTCGCTCATCTCGACGTGCTGGTAACCAATGACTCGGGACCCATGCACATCGCCGCCGCCACAGGAACCCCATGCGTCGCACTCTTTGGACCCACCAATCCGACTCGCACCGCTCCCCTCGGAGAACGCCATCGGGTGCTCTATACCAACCGGTGGTGCTCGCCGTGCTTCAAGAAGCGCTGCCCGCTCTTTCATCAGCGCTGCCTGCGCGATCTCGGCGTGGACCAGGTCCTCGTGGCGGTCACCGAGATTCTCGGGCACGACCGGCCGACTCGCGATGCCGATCAGCCGAGTTCGTAGAGCGGGTCGCCGCCCTCCACGGCCTGCCCCTCGGTGACGAACAGCCGCCGCAGAACACCGCTTCGCTCGGCCTGGATCTCGTTTTCCATTTTCATCGCCGCCAGCACCAGAATCCCCTGACCGGCCTCGACCGTTTCGCCTTCGCCGGCGAGTACCTTGACCACTCGGCCCGGCATGTAGGCCGTGACTTGCTCCGTGCCCATGCCGGCCTGGGCATCGTGGGCGGTTGCCGCCAAGTGCGTTAGCGGATCCAAGACCTCGACGACCTGCGAACCGAACGAGCCGGACACTTCGTAGCGGTCCGCGCGAATGTGGCGCACGGTGACCTCGTAATGATTGCCACCCCAGAGAATGCTGCGCGCGCCATCGCCGAGTGGCTCGAACTCGAGCTCGACAGACTCGCCGTCGAGCTCGATCTGTGCGGTATTGCCGTCCCGCTCGAGCCGCACCTGCTTTTCGTCCTCGCCCTGCCGAACGATCAACCTCACGACCTGTCTCCGATTGCCTCGCGGCGCGCGGCCTCTCGCCACTGCTGACGACCGCCGTCGGAGACAACGTTCGCGGCTCGACGCTCGTGCCGTTCGGCGTATTCGAGCGCCGCGGCAATGGCAACCAGTGGCGCGACGCCGCTCTGGGCCGCCAGCGCCAGCTCTCCCGAGCTCAGCTTGCGGTCGAGCATTCCGATGTCGAGCACACCGGCTAGAAAGTCCGGGTCCACGAGCAGTTGGGTAAACAGAGGCACGTTGGTCTTGACTCCCTCGATCCTCAATTCGGAAAGCGCGCGGCCCAGGCGGTTGAGCGCTGTAGTTCGGTCCGGCCCCCAGGCGATCAACTTACCCAACATCGGATCGTAGTGAATCGTGACCTCGCAACCCTCATAGACGCCGCAGTCGTTGCGAATACCCGGACCTTCGGGCAGCCGAAGCCGGGTGATGCGTCCGGGTGATGGAATGAAGCCGTGGAAAGCGTCCTCGGCGTACAGGCGCACTTCGACGGCATGTCCTCGGGGCTCGATGTTCTCGAACTCCGCTCCGAGCGGCCGTCCCTCGGCGACCCGGATCTGGGTGACGACGAGATCCAACCCGGTCACCATTTCGGTCACCGGGTGCTCGACTTGCAGCCGAGTGTTCATCTCCAGGAAATAGAACGCGCCGTCGCTCGCCAGAAGAAACTCGACCGTGCCGGCGTTGGTATAGCCGACCGCTTCTGCCGCGCGCACCGCGGCCTCGCACATGCTCGACCTCATGTCCGCGCTGACCGCCGGCGAAGGAGATTCCTCGAGCACCTTCTGGTGACGGCGCTGGAGCGAGCACTCGCGCTCACCGAGCGCAACCGTCTTGCCGTGCTCATCCGCCATGATCTGCACTTCGACATGGCGCGGCCGCTCGATGTACTTCTCGAGGTAAACGGAGGCATCGCCGAAACTCGCTTCGGCTTCGGAGGTCGTCGCCCGAAACGCGCTCGCGAGCTCGTCCGGGCCGTGTACCAACCGCATGCCCTTGCCTCCGCCGCCGGCCGAGGCCTTGAGCATGACCGGATAGCCGATCGCCTGAGCCTCGACCGCCGCGGCAGCCGCCGATTCGACCGGCCCTTCGCCGCCCGGCACGATCGCGACTCCGGCCGCTTTCATCAGCCGACGGCTTTCGAGCTTCGAGCCCATCAGCGACATCGCCTCGGGAGACGGACCGATGAAGCAGACACCTCGCTGACGACACCGCCGGGCGAATTCGGCGTTCTCGGCCAGGAAGCCGTAGCCTGGATGGAGCGCGTCGGAGCCGATCTTCTCGGCCAGATCAACGATCGCCCCGGCCTTGAGGTAGCTCTCCGAAGACGCGGCCGGCCCGACCCGATACGCCTCGTCAGCCAGAAGCACCGGCAACGACTCCCGATCGGCGTCGGAGTACGTCACCGCCGTCCTGATCCCCAGGTCCCGCGCGGCGCGAATCACCCTGACCGCAATCTCGCCTCGATTGGCTACCAGGATCTTTTGAAATTTCTTGAACGTCATGGCTCGGTGCGACGGCGCCCCCTGGGAATCCCCGCAACGTAAAGCAAGCCGGCGATCGCAGTCAACACGGCCACACTCGCCGCGAGATGCAGCGGGCGGCGATCCACCCAGAGCCGCACGACGTGGCGGCCCCGATCGAGGGGAACCGCCATGCGATGCAGATTGGCGACCAGCGGCTTGACTTCCACGCCATCGACGTCGATCCGGTAGATCGGGAGGTGCGCTCTCTGGATCAGAAGCGCACCGGCCCCGTCGGCGTCCACCGTCCAACCCCAGGACTCCGGTCCCTGCTCGCCCACGGTTTCGCTGACAATCGAGCCACCCTTGCCCGAACCCTGGTGCTCGGAGCCCGCGATCACGATCTGTTCGCGGGGGCGAAACTCGGCGGACGTAACTTTCGACAGGGCTTCGTTGAGCGAGTCCGAAGGCAGCAGCTCGCCGACGAACTGCACGGGCTCGGCCGCGCGGGAAAGGCGATAGAGGACGAGATCCTCCCCGAGTGACGGGAACCGGCCGGCGACCTCGACACCGTCGAGCTCGGCAAGCTCCCGTTTCATGTAGAGCCAGCTGACGCCCGAAGCTTCGAGAAATCGGATCCGTTGGACATCGCTCAGCACTTGAAACGCTTCGGTGGCGGCACGAGTCAGAAACGCATCCAGCCCTTCCGGCGAGAGCGCGAACTCGAACCGCCGCCGTGCCATCATTCCGACATAGGGGCTGGCCTCGTAGTGCAGCTGCCGCTGCATCCAACGGGGATCCGGCGACGGATACTCGGTGACCGGGACCGGAACCCGGCCGAAGAGATCGCCGGATGCGCCATGGGCGGCGAGAGCCTCTTGAGGCACGGCGAGCGCCGGTGGCGGCGCCAACCGATAGTTCGAAACGTCCTCGCTCCGGTAGAGCGGTGCCAGCAGAGCGAGCTGAAGGAGGAGATGAACGCCGAGAAGCACCGGCAGAAAGCCCTCGAAGACGCGCGGGCGCACCAGCGTCACCACGGCGACCAGCAGGGACAAACCGGCCGACTGAGCCAGCAGGCCTGCCCATCGGGCTCTCTCGACCGCGACCAGACCGCTGTCGGCGAACCCTGGCGGCATCCATCCAGCGAGCAGTCCCTCTAGGGCACTTCCAGCGACAGCCACCAAGAACCAGGCGCTCGCATAGGCCGACAGCAGGATCAAAGCGGCCCGGCGCAAGCGGGCCGGTCCTCCCTCTCCGGAGCAGAGCTCGAAGCCCCGGCCCGCCACCAACGCCGCCGGGATCGCGACGAGCGGCCAGAATTTCACCGGCAGTCGGAGCACGCTAAGGCCCGGCAATCCCATGGCCAGGGAAACGATCGGGTTGTGCCCCCCGAGAGCGAGAAACAGACCCAACGCGATCAAGGCCAGGGACCAACCCAGGAGCCGGCTGCGCCTGGGCATCGACGCGACCCCGACGCCGAAGCAGGCGAGAGCGAGCCAACCCGGGTAGAACGAGTAGAACAGCGGTTGGGTACCCGAGTGGAACCGTTGCCCCCAGAACGTCAGGTCCGGCCCCCCGAAAGCGAAGGGGATAAACCACTCTAGAACCGTCGCCGGATGCCAGCTCCCGACCGTGGCGCCTGCCGCCGAGTATCCCTGGTGGCCTCGAAACGACAGCTCTACGATGCGCAGGAACTCGACCCATTGAGGCGCCGCCAGCAAGGTGCCGAAGCCCAGAGCCATGGCGAGTCGGCCCAGGCCGACCCTCCCGGGCCGAGCCAGCCAGAGCGTCGAGAGGCCCATGCCCAGAGCCAGTGCCGCGGTCATTGGATCTCCCGCGAGGAGCAGGAGGCACCAGATGCCGCCGACCGCCGCCAGGCGCCACCGTCGCTCGGGATCCACCGAAAGCCCGAGAATCGCGGCCAGGAAGGCCGGGATCAAAGCGGCGCCGGCCACCAGGTTGTACAGATTGAGAGTGGAAAAAAAATAGCCGCTCGCGCCATAGAAGACTCCGGCCGCCCAAGCCGAGCGGGCCTCGAGCCCCAGGCGCCTGCCGAGCCAGTACGCGCACGCCGGAGCCAGCAGGAGGTGGACCCAGAAATGGGCGTTGAAGGCCCAGAAAAGAGGCGCCAGCAGGTAGAGCAGATTGTCGGGATAGAGCGCCACGGTATTCGGGTTGCCAAGGTGCGGCTGCCCGCCCGATCGGTAGGGATCGACCAACGGAAGGAATCCCTCGCCCATCGACTCGGCCTGCCACCACTTCATCTCGAGGTGAGTATTGAAGACGTCGCGAAAAAACAGCGTGTCCGTTCCGGTGGCCAGTGACCAGATCACAAACAGAAGCAGCGCAAAGGTCGGCAGGACGTAGAACGCAAGCAACCGCTTCCTCGACGGGCTCTCTGGGTTTCCGGGCGCGCCCTGTTCGGGAAGCTCCACCATCAGCCGAGTCTACGTCGAGTCACGGTCGCCTGATTCGGTCCACTAAGATACAACCGTGCTTGCCGCCCTGCTTCAACTCTCACGTCCCGCGCATTGGCCGAAGAACGTATTCGTTCTGGCTCCTTTGGTGTTCGCGCAGTTGCTCCACGTTCCGTCCGCGCTGGTCAAGACCCTGGTCGCCTTCGCCTGTTTCTGCGCGGCCTCGAGCGTCGTCTACATCTTCAATGACTATCGCGATCGAGACCTCGATCGGCGTCATCCGATCAAGCGGCTTCGCCCGCTCGCGGCCGGCACGATCTCGCCGACAACGGCTCTCACCTTCGCGAGTCTCCTGCTGATCGCGGTCGGAGCGACGGCGGTATGGCTCGGCATTGGATTCGCGATCATCGTCTCGGCCTATCTCGTCCTCAACGCCCTCTACAGCCTCGGACTCAAGCACGTGGTGATTCTCGACGTCATGATCGTGAGTCTGGGCTTTGTGCTGCGCGTGCTCGGCGGCGGAGCGGCCATCGCCGTCGAGATCTCCGCCTGGCTGCTCTTGTGCACGATTTTCCTGGCCCTGTTCCTCGCCTTTTCCAAACGGCGCCACGAGCTCATGCTCCTGGCGGAGGAGGCCGCCGGACAGCGCGTCGTCCTCTCGCACTACAACGCCGCGTTTCTCGACCAGATGATCAACGTGGTAACCGCCTCGACGGTCGTCTCCTACGCCCTCTACTCGGTGTCGCCGGAAACCGTGGAGCGGTTTGAGACGACCTTCCTGGTCTACACGATTCCGTTTGTCCTGTTCGGCATCTTCCGCTACCTGTATCTCATGTACCAGGCGCCGGATCAGATCAACCCGACCGAAGCGGTAGTGCGTGACCTGCCGTCGCTGGTGAACGTCCTGCTCTGGGGAGTGGCCGTGTTGGGAATCGTCTATCTGCTCTAGAAGAACTCGCGCACCGCGGCAATCGTCGCGTCGAGCTCCGCGGCGGTCAGCTCGGGAAACATCGGCAGACAGAGGACCTCCGAAGCCGCCCGCAGGGCCACTGGAAAGTCGGACGCCTCTTCGGCAAATCGCGCGAAAGCCGCCTGATCCGGCAGCGCCGCCGGGTAGTGAACCGTGCTGCCGATGCCGCGCTCGGCCAGGAAGGCCTGGAGCTCGTCGCGCCTCGAGGTAGTGACGGTCATCTGATGAAACACGCCTCGGCTTCGCTCGTCTATGGCCAGGCAGGCAAGGCCGTCGAGCCCTGTGAAGGCTTCGCGATATTGGCCGGCGATCTTGCCCCGGCGCTCGTTCTTCTTGTCGAGAAGCGGCAGCCGGCAGTTGAGAACCGCCGCTTGAAAGGAATCCAGCCGACTGTTGATCCCAATCTCGAGATGCTCGTAG
Organism: Thermoanaerobaculia bacterium; assembly: GCA_945787635.1. GTDB lineage: Bacteria > Acidobacteriota > Thermoanaerobaculia > Multivoradales > JAHEKO01 > CALZIK01. Next base: position 11,124 of record CALZIK010000172.1, read on the forward strand.
CGAGTCTTCGCGCCGTGATTGGCCAGAAGCCGGACGCGCTCGAGCAGCTCGAGGCTGCGTCCGGTCACTGCGCCGCCATCACCGAAGCACCCCAGATTCTTCGACGGATAGAAGCTCCAGGTCGCGAGGTCGCCGAACGAACCAACGCGCCGGTCGCCGAAACGGGCACCGTGGGCCTGCGCGGCGTCCTCGATCAACCAGAGCTCCGCGCGCTTGCAGATCTCGGGGATCCGATCCAGATCGCAAGGCTGGCCGTAGAGGTGAACGCCTATCGCGCCTACCGTTCGATCGGTAATCGCGGCTTCGAGCCGCTCGGGGTCGAGGTTCAAGGTCGCGGACTCTACATCCGCGAAGACCGGGCGGGCGCCGACCCACTCGACCGTCGCGGCGGTCGCGGCGAAGGTAAAAGCCGGCACCACGACCTCGTCGCCCGGGCCGGCGCCGAGAGCCTTCAACGCGAGGATCAAAGCGTCGGTGCCGTTGCCGACGCCGACGCAATCGGGTGCGTCCAGGTAGCCCGCGAAGGCACGCTCGAACTCGCCCACCTCCGGTCCTCCGACGAATTGCTTCGATTCCAGGATCGCTCGCCAACGCGCGTCGAGTTCGCCACGAATCTCCGCGAGCGCTCGGCCGAGGTCAAAGACGGAGACCGAAGTCAACGGGATTCCTGTCCGGGTGCGCCCGGAACCTCCCGCAGGGGAAACCGCGTCCAGGGCGTCTTATACAGCACGATACGGCTCTCACCCAAGGCGATATTCGCCTGAATCTCGAGCTCGTAGAGCGGTGCAAACCCACTGTTCAACTGCTCCAGTCCGGGGTACCAGCCCGGGAAGATCACCAGGTAATCCGGCTTCGTTTCGTCGAGAATGCGCAGCACTCCCTGCCGCCAGTCCTGCCCCGATTCCCGAGCCTCGGCAACGTAGCGCGCAACCCTCGGGTGAATGATCCCGGCAAGATCGACAACTCGATTGGGAAGCAGATACTTGAGAGCTCCGACGTCGTTGACGGCAAGCACCGCGTTCGGATCCAACCTCGGCTCGAGCCATTCGGCCATCCGAACATCGCCGTCCTCGATGTTGCCGACCGACTGAAGATAGCTCCCGGCGCCGAGCACCGCCGCCGACACCGTTGGCCATAGAACCAGCAGAACGATGATTCCTCTGAGAGGCAGCGACGCCCGTCCGACAGCGAGCCGCGGACCGATCGCTTCGGCGGCCCGGGAAAGAGCCAGCGTACCGAGTACCACTATCAGCGGAAACAGCGGATAGTAATAGCGACCGAAGTTTCCGGCCAGAAGAGCCGTCCATGGGCTTCCGAGGGTGGAGTATGCCAACGGCAGAGCAACCATCCAGAGGCCGGGCAAGAGCCCTCGATCCCGTCTCGTTCCCAGCCGCTCAGCGAGTACGAGAACGCCGCCCAAACTCAGAAAGAGCATGTAGGGCTGAGATCTCACAAAAATGCTCATCACCTCGTAGATGTAGCGCAGGTTGGGAAGCAGACCCTTCATGCCGCCCGATTTGGCGGCGAAGGTGGTCGGTAGCAACGAACCGCTGAAACTCCAGTTGAGAATCGCCACCGGGACCACCAGTACCGCACCGGCGAGGCACCCATTGGCCACCGCTCTCCACGAGCCCAGCTCGAGAGCGAGCCCTTCGCTCGATCGACGCCAAACCAGCAGCCGATCCACCGCCGCGAGGACAAAAAGCAGCGCGCCCTCGGGCCGTGCCAGGATCGAGAGAGCCAGCACCGGCAGTGCCCACGAGCTCGAGCTCAAGGCCCCGCGCTCGCGCACGTGCAGGATGATGCCCCACAGAGAGAGCAAGATGAAAAGCGGGATCTCCATACCCGAGACCGCCGACCAGACGATCCAACTGGTCAGAGCCGTGAGCAGGCAGGCAAAGGCCGCCAGGCCGACCGAGAGACCAAGCTCGCGGCCCAGAACGAAGACCGCGTAGAGCGCAGCCAGGGTCGTCGAGATTCCCAGCAGCTTCACCCAGGCCACCGCCGGCCCCGGCAAAAGAAACAGAACCGACAGCAGAGCCGTCCAGAGCGGAGCGGTCGAGCCGGCGACGAATTCCCCCGGGTTGTAGGTCAGGCCATCGCCGCTCGCCAGGTTCCGCGCGAACTGAAGGTGGATCCACGAGTCGTCGAGCGGAAAGCCGAGAGCGCCATCGAGAAAGAAGAGCTCTCCTCCGACGTAGCCAAGGCACGCGACGGCGGCGACTGCCAAAGCCGCCAGGACGTGCCGGCGCTCGCGCGAGATGAGTGACATCGATTGGTGTCGCGCGGCGGCATCGCCGGTCGCGATCACCGAGGATTCTACCCGGCGCGGCAACAACGGGCTGCGCTCTCGCCGTCAAACCAGCGCCGATGCGCTGTAGGTCACCTCCCCTGTCCGTGCCGGACTGCTAAACTGCGCCGTTCGATGGGCTCGCCAAACCACCGCAAGCCGCTTTCCGACACTCAAAAACGCCTGCTTCTCTACGGCATGCCCACCCTGGCCGTGGCGGCGGTGCTGCTGCTCATCTGGGTCCTGGGACGGATCGCCCCGCTGGATAAAGACCAGGACTGGACCCAGATCGACTACGCCGCCAAGCCCGAGGTCGATCTCCTTCGCCGCTACATTCGGATCGATACAACTCCGACGACCGGCAGCGAGATAGCCGGGGCCGAGTTTCTCGCGGCGGAGCTGCGCAAGCTCGGCCTGGAGCCGACGGTCGAAAGGCTGGGGGAAAAACAGGCGAACGTCTGGGCGGTGCTGGAAGGTGAACGACCCGAGGCGTTGGTGCTCCACAGTCACATAGACGTCTACCCCATCCGCGATCCGGAGGACTGGGACTTCGACCCGTTCGCCGCCGAGATCGACCAGGCGTGGCTCTATGGTCGCGGAGTCTTCGACATGAAGAGCGTGACCGTGGTGCAGCTCCTGGCGCTCAAGGCGTTGATCGACAGCGGCCGTCGCCCCACCAGATCGGTGATCTTTCTGGCCACCGGCAGCGAGGAGGTCGGAAGCGAGCTCGGCACGCGCTGGATCCTGGATCGGCACCCGGAGCTCGCCGAGAGATTCGAAGTCGTGCTCACCGAGGGCGGAGCCGTCGAGCCCATCAACCGAAACGAGATCAAGTACTGGGGCATCGAGTTCGCGCAGAAGCGATTCGCGGACGGCTTTTTTTGTTCCGACTCGAAAGAGCAGCTGGAGGGCCTGGTACCTCTGCTGTTCGAGCGCAACGAGTCCCAGGTCGCCGAGGTGCTAGTGCCCGAGGTGCGTCGGTTCGTTCAAAGCTACGGCAAGTCGCGAGATCGCGATCTCTACCGCGAGAGTCTGACCGATGCCGAGAGCCTCCTCCACCTCCCGAACGAGTTTCGCCAGCTTCCACTTTATCTGCGGGCCCTGTTTCGCAACGAGATCGTTCCCTTCCGGATCGAAGCGAACCCGGCTGGCGGTTTTCTGATGCCGTTCAAGGTCCATCTCTTGCCCGGCCAGTCCTTCGAGGAGGCACGCGAGGTCCTCTTGCCGGAATGGCTCACTCACGGAGTCACCTTCCAGCTCGATCCGCCGCTGGGAGCCGACCATGGCAGCGACGTTGATCTCCCGGAGTTCGGCGCGCTCGAGGAGGCCGTCCTCGACGTCTTCCCCGACTCCACGGTCGGACCCCTGTTTCTGTCCTGGAGCGCGACCGATTCTCGGTTTTTTCGCGAAATGGGAATCGAATCCTACGGCTTCTCGCCGTTCGTGATCTTCTCGACGGACTCCTTCAGAGTCGATGGCCCCAACGAGCGCATGTCGTTACCCGGATACATGTCGGGCTTCGAGATCTACCAGAACGCGGTCGCCCGCATCGCCGGCTGACGGCCGGCGGCAGCCCGACTGTCAATAATTGGCGGCCAGCCGCCGAAACTGCCGGAAAACCCTTTATCTAACGGGCGTTTCTTCTCTGGCACGAATGCTGCTCAATAGCAAGCCGGAACGGAAATACGCGTTTGTAGCGCTTTTCAAATCATAACCAAGGCAAAAGGAGCCAAACACATGATTTCAAGACTTAACCGCCGCCGGGGCCAGAAGGGTTTCACCCTCATCGAGCTCCTGATTGTAGTCGCGATCATCGGCATCATCGCCGCCATCCTGATTCCCAACCTGCTGGACGCGCTCCAGAAGGCCAAGCAGAAGCGTACGGTTGGCGACATCCGCAACGTCGGTTCGGCGTGGTTTTCCTGGCTTCAGGACCAGAACGGTGCAGCCGCCGCCGGCTCGAGCACCTACACCTGGAGCGGCCTGACCGAGAGCATCGACGCCGCCGGCCTCAAGGCCACCCTGTTCATCAGCAACACCATGTTCTACCTCCAGGAAGTCCAGTCGAAAGACGCCTGGGGTAACACCTTCGATTACGCCCACGGCGACCGCCTCGATGATCCTCAGTACATGGGTATTCGCAGCCCCGGTCGAGGTGATTCATTCGAAGGCACGACCTACACCATGGGCCCGTTCATCGCCACGGACTACAACCGTGACATCGTCTGGGCCGACGGCTTCTTCGTGCAGTACCCGGCTGGTGTCGAGACCGTCACCGGCGGCAGCACTCCGTAAGCCTCCTACGAGATCCTGTTCTCGAAGGCGCCGCTCATCCGAGCGGCGCCTTTTTTTGAGCCTCGCCCGGCTCCTTTGGAGGAACCAAAACTGCTGTTCCCAGGGCTGTTACACTCACTCGGCGTGCCTGGCCGCTCGACGACAAAGCGCCTCTCCCGTTTCCTGCCAGCGGCACTCGGACGAGGGCTCGCAGCCTGGTTGCTGGTCTGCCTGGCTCCGCTCGCGGGGTGCGCCCGCGAAGGACGGGCAGAGGCTCCCGAGGCACTCGCCTGGTTGTCGGGCTACCTGAAGATCGACACCACGAATCCGCCGGGACGAGAGGAAGTGGCGGCCCGCTTGCTGCGCGAGATCCTGCATCGCGAGGGGATCTCTACCCGGCTTCTGGTGTCGCCCCTCGGCAGGACGAATCTCTACGCGCGCCTGGAGCCTGCGGTCCTGGGAAAGGGAGCGCTGGTTCTCACCCATCACATGGACGTCGTGCCGCCTGGCCCCGGCTGGACGGTCGAGCCGTTCGCGGCGCTCGAGTCGAAAGGCTGGATCTGGGGTCGCGGGGCGCTGGACGTCAAGAGCCTCGGCGTCGCGCAGCTGGCCGCCTTCATCGACCTACATCGTCGTGGAGGGCCACTCGAGCGACCGGTCGTCTTTCTCGCGGTCGCAGACGAAGAGAGCGGCGGCGCCGAGGGCACCCGATGGTTGCTGGAAAGCCACCCCGACCTGTTCACCGATGCCGCCGCGGTGCTCGGAGAGGGCGGCGCCAATCGCGTAGTGTCCGGGGTACAGCTGTGGTGGGGGATCGAAACCGCTCAGAAGCGACCGCTCTGGCTCCGAGCCAGCGTCCAGGGACGCGGAGGGCACGGCTCCATGCTGAATCCCGCAAGCGCCCCACACCAACTTACCCTCGCCCTTGCTCGCCTGATCCAACGCCCACGAGATTTCCGAGTGACGCCTGAGGTGCGACGCTATCTCGAAGCTGCGGCTCCCCAGCAAAGTCTGGTCTTCCAGGACATGGTCGACCACCTCGACGAGATCGTCGCTGACGAGGTGCCCGAGCGCAGACTGTTCCCCGGAATAGCGAACTATCTCCTAGACACGATTCAGGTCAATGTCCTCGAGACCGGCGAACGGATCAATGTTGTGCCGGAAGAGGCCTCGGCGATGATCGACATCCGACTGCTGCCGGATACCGACGAACGGGCCATGCTCGAAGAGGTTCGAGCGCTTCTGGGACCGCGGATCGAAGTCGAGACGCTACTCAACGCCTCGCGCTCGGCCCCGTCAACGGTCGACAACGAGATTTACGCCTGCCTCGAGCAAGTGCTGGCGCCGACCGCTCCCGTTATCCCGGCTTTCATAGCGGGCGTTACCGATTCTCGCTATTACCGAGAGCGGGGGATCCCAGCCTACGGCTTTTCGCCTTTCTCACTCGGTGGCGACGCGACCCGCGGCATTCACTCTGCGGACGAGCGCATCTCGAAGGCATCCTTCTCGGCTGGGGTAAAGCTGTACTCGGACCTCGTGCGACGCTGCACGGGTCCCTGACCGGCCCCCGGCGTCGCCCGTTCGACTCGGGTCCGCCACGGGCGACCGGACGCGAGAACCGCAACCAGTAGAATCACGACGGCATGCCCTCCTCGTTTCTGATTCTGTACAGCGGTCTTTTCGGCCTCGCGGTTGGCAGTTTTTTCAACGTCGTCGTCCATCGATTGCCCCGCGGCGTCTCGATCGTGTTTCCCCGCTCGGCGTGCACCTACTGCGGCGGCGCTTTGAAGGCACGAGACAACATTCCGGTCTTGAGCTATCTGGCCTTGCGCGGCAGGTGCCGGTGGTGCGCTGCCCCGATCTCGATCCGCTACCCTCTGGTCGAGCTCACGACCGGAATCCTCTTCGCACTCTGTGCCTGGCGCTTCGGATGGAGTTGGGAGACACTCGTCATGGCGCTTTTCTGCGGCGTGCTGCTGGTTTTGGCGCTCATCGACCTCGATCACTTCGTGCTGCCCGACAAGATCACCCTGCCTGGAACGCTCGGCGGCCTCGCCGTGCAGCCGTGGCTGCCGCGAGTCGATCTCCTGGACGCCTTGCTGGGAGTCGTCGCGGGCGCCGGCGTCCTCATCCTGATCGTCAACTTCTGGTACTGGCTTCGCCACGAGGAAGGCATGGGGCTGGGCGACGTCAACATGCTGGCGATGGTGGGCGCGTTCCTGGGCTGGCAAGGAGCGGCTGTCACCCTGGTGTCGGCAACGGTCGCCGGAGCGTTGACCGGGCTCATCCTGATCGCCTCGCGCCGCCTGGGCACCAAGTCGCGCCTGCCTTTCGGGGTCTTCCTGTCGCTAGGCGCCTTGATCGCTGTTTTCTTTGGAGAGCAGCTCACCAGCGTCTACGCAGGCTGGCTATGACCGAACCGACGCGCAGGGCCGGAATCGGTCTGCGGCGAGAGGTCGCGATCGTTCTGCCGTTCGTCTTGCTGCTCCTGGTGGTTCTTTCCACGTATACCCTGTTCAGCTACCGCTCCGGTCTGTCTGTAATCGTTGATGCGCGTCGAGGAGAAGCCGCGCGTCTGGCGGGCCGGCTCGCCGAAGCGATCGCCGACGGACGAATTCGAGATGCCGCCGGGCTGCACGAGCGGGCTTTGACCGCGGACTATTTCGTCTTGTTGTCAGCCACCGGAGACCCGGTCTTTCAAGGCGGCTCGATCCCGACCGGGAGTCCGCTCAGCGACTTTGACGGCATCGCCCTCGCGGGCCCTGTCGCGATCGGTCCGCCGGCAGCGGGCAGCGGCCACATCGCCGCGATCGCGCCCACCCGTTGGAACGCGGAGAAGCACTACGTGCGGGTCGACGTTCGCGCCAACGAGTTGGCCGGCCAGCTGCGCAACCTGCGCGCTCTCATCTGGGTGGTATTGCCAATCAACGCCGCTCTGTCGGTTCTGGTGCTGCTGTTTCTGCGCCACCTGCTGGCCCCGTACGACCGACTGCTGGCTACCGCGCGGAGAATCCAGGGCGAGTCCGACGGCTCGCAAGACGAGGTCGCGTTCTTGATCGCTTCCTTCGAGAAGGCGGTCCTGGCGCTCGAACAGGACCGATCCGGCGAGGGTGACCTGGAAACGCTGGAGCTAGCCCTCGGCCCCAACCTCGAGAGCGGATTCTTGCTGCTCGGCCATCGAGGCGAAGTGCTCTCGCTCAATCCCGCGGGCCGCGAGCTCCTGGGCTGCGAACCTTCGGCGGCCGGCACGCCGGTGACAGAGCTCCTGACCCGTCATTCCGAGCTCTCCGAGCTGATCGCCGGTGCGCTCGACACCGGCGAGCCGATCCAACGCCACGAGGTCGGAATCCAACGGGACGGCCGCAGGCTGACCCTCGGTCTGAGTGTTCATCCGCTGCGCCGCGACGACGGCGAGGTGCGCGGCTACCTGGTCCTGTTCGCCGACCTCACCGAGACTCGTAGGCAGGCGGAGGAAGAGCGCCTCTCCGTCAGCCTCGCGCAAGTCGGCGAGCTCGCCGCCGGCGTGGCTCACGAGATGCGCAACAGCCTCTCGACGTTCCGTGGGTACTTGACCCTGGTCGAGCGAGCTCCCGAAGAAGAAGCCCTCGGCGACTACCTTTCGGAGCTGCGCAGGGAGACCGACCATCTGCAACGCGTCCTCGAGGACTTTCTTTCCTTCGCCAGACCGCAGAGCTCCCGCCCCGAAGTCCTCAACCTGGAGACCGTGGTTCGCCGAGCGGCGGTGGACCCAGCGCTGACCCAGGGCGCCGTCGAGATCGAAGGCCGGCTCGAGCTGCCGGTCAAGGGCGATTCTCAACTGCTCGAGCGAGCTCTGCGCAACCTGCTGCACAACGCCTGTCAGGCTCAGCAGTCGGTGGGAGTGAATGAACCGGTGCTGGTCAAGCTATCCACCCGTGACGGCGGTGCCAGCGCAGAGATCCTGGACCGGGGTCCGGGGCTTCCCCAAGACGTGCGCGAGCGGCTCTTCGAGCCCTTTGTCACCGGGCGGCCGGACGGGGTCGGTCTTGGGCTGTCTCTAGCGCGCCGGATCGTCGACCTCCACGGCGGCCATCTGCATCTCGAAGATCGCGTCGGAGGTGGAACCGCGGCACGGCTCTGGTTGCCACCGATCGAAGGCGGCGACCCGTCTAACCTCGATACTTCGGGAAGCCCTCGAGATCATACTCCTTGACCCTGCGCTGAAGCGCCCGGTAGCTGACGCCCAAAATGGCGGCTGCCTCCTTCTTGTCTCCGCCGGCGGAGCGCAGAGCCTCCTCGACCTCCCGCCGACCCTCTGATTCGGCCCCCTGGGCCAGCAGTCCCTTGAGGTCGGCCACCGTTAGCGTGTTGCTTTCGCAGAGAATCGCCGCGCGCTCGAGCAGGTTGGCCAGCTGTCGAACGTTGCCCGGCCACTCCTGCTCCTGGAGCACCTCGCCGGCTCGAGGCGTGGGCACCAGCAGGGGCCGCCGCAGCCGGGCACAGATACCTTCCAGGAGGTGAGCGACGAGAAGAGGAGTATCAGACGCACGATCTCGTAACCGCGGCAGTTCAATCGGGAAGACCTCGAGTCGAAAGTACAGATCGGAGCGAAATTCGCCTCGCTCGACCATCACCTGGAGATTGCGATTGGTGGCCGCCACCAGCCGAACGTCCGCATGCAATGTCTGGCTCCCTCCGACCCGCTCGAACGCGCGCTCCTCGAGAACCCGGAGGATCTTGCTCTGAATTCCCAACCCGAGCTCGCCGACCTCATCCAGGAGAAGAGTGCCTCCCTGCGCCACCTCGAAACGCCCCCTCTGACGCTTGTGGGCGCCTGTGAAGGCACCTTTTTCGTGCCCGAAAAGCTCGTTCTCGAGTAGCTGCTCCGGTAGAGCCGCCGAGTTGACCGCCACGAACGGACCGGCGGCGCGCGCCGAATGGGCGTGAATCGCTCTGGCGAAAAGCTCTTTGCCGGTGCCGCTCTCACCGGTCAGAAGCACCGTGCTCTCGGTGGCCGCAACGCGCATCGCGAGCTTGGCAGCCGCTCGAATCAACGGGTGCCGGCCCACGATCGGCGGAACCCCGGGCGCTTCGAGCAGCAATGCCTCGGTCTCGCCTCCGAGGTGCGATTCGATCAACGCCGCCAGATCGTCCAGTTCGACCGGCTTTTCCAGAAAGTCGCTCGCGCCCATCTTCATGGCGTCCACGGCCGTCTGCACAGTGCCGTGCGCGGTGAGCACGATCACCGGAACATCCGGGCGAGCCCCGCGGCTGGCCTCGAGAACATCGAGCCCCGAGGCGGCGGGAAGCTTGAGATCGGTGACCACCAGATCGAACTGTCCGGTGCCTGCCAGGGTCACGCCCTCGGCGCCGTCGGCGGCAGCGGTGACCGCATAGCCATGCTGCTCGAGCGCCGTGGCGAGCAGTCGCCGCAATGCGCCACGGTCCTCGACGAGGAGAATGGTCGATGGCCGCATCTTTGGAGCTATCCTCGGGCCTGCCCGATCCGCCGTTGAGCCGCCGCGGCCGCGGCGATCAACGAGGCGTCGTCCTCGGGGTCCACGGTGCGAAGATCCAGAATCATGCGCCCACCCTTGGAGTAGCCGACCACTGGCGGCGTGCCCGCCCTCATCTGTGCCGCTAGCTCGGCACTGTCCGGCAACGCCAGAACCTGGCCCGAAACCGGCCGGTCGGGAGCGGACCCGCCGCCGAGGAAAGCGTCCGCCGTCACGATCTCCGCTCCCAGCCCGGCCGCCGCCGCCTCCAGGCGCCGCCGGTGCGATTCCGGATCCGGCCACAACCGATCCAGGGGCAGCGCCTCTCCGGCGAGATGCAGTCTCAAAACGCCCTCGAGGGCGGCGAGCACGGTTCGATCCGGGCGCAGGGCCCGGTACAGCGGGTGGCTTCGGCAGCGGTCGACGAATACCTCCTCTCCGACCAGGATGCCCGCCTGCGGGCCTCCGAGGAGCTTGTCGCCACTGCCACATGCCAGGTGACATCCGGCTGCGACGAGCTGCTCGAGACTGGGATGACCCTTGAGCTGCTCCCGCTCCGGTCCGACCCGCAGCAGTCCACTGCCCTCGTCCACGAGAACCGGGACTTTGCGCCTGCGGCCCAGCTCCACGAGATCGCCGGGCGTAACGCTGGCTACGTAGCCCGACTGCCGGTAGTTGCTTGGATAGACCTTGAGCAGAAGCGCGGTGTCGGGACCGATCGCGCCCTCGTAGTCCGCCACCGTCGTCCGATTCGTGGTTCCGACCTCAACCAGCCTGACGCCCGCCGACTCGAGCAGTTCCGGGATCCGGAACGAGCCGCCAATTTCCACCAGCTCTCCACGCGAGACGACGACCTCCCGACCGAGAGCCCAGGCCTTGAGCACCAGCACCATCGCCGCTGCGTTGTTGTTGACCACCAGCGCCGCTGGGGCGCCGGTGAGCGCCTCGAGCAGGCGGGCGCTGCGGTGGTTCCGATCGAGCCGGCTTCCGGAGTCGAGGTCGAACTCGAGATCGCAATAGGCGTCCAGCAACAGCGGCAAGCGGCGCGCGATCGCGCGAGGCAGGGGTGCCCGCCCGAGGTTCGTGTGCAGCAAGATTCCCGTGGCGTTGAGTACCCGGCGCAGCGGCGCTCCAAACTCTTCTTCCAGCGCTCGTACCACTCGGCGCGGTTGCGCTGCCAGTTCCTCGTCGAGCGAGCCGGCGTCACCCGCTCGAATCCTCTCTCGCAAACCGTCGAGCTCACGCCTGACTTGGACGCGGACCAAGCCCCTTCCGTATAATTCCTGAGCGCGGACCAGATCGGCATCCCGCAGCAAGGCGTCTACCGCCGGGAGCTCGCGCAGAAGGTCCGATTGTGGGTCAGCCGCCATTCCAGTCCGATTCTAGAGAAACGTGAGCTTTGACGGCCAGATCGCCTCGATCGAGAACGACATGCGGTTGCTTCGAATCGAGTTCGACAAGTACATGGCCGGCGCCCTGCGAATCCCCCCGGAGGAGTTTCGGCAGCGAATCGAACGGCGAATCCGCCGGATGCGCGAGAGCAAGCTGCGCTCCTTCGCTCAGCGTTTTCGAATCGGCACTCTGGAAGCCTCCTTCAACACGCTTTGCGAACTGCATAGCCGGCGGCTGCGCGACATCGAGCGCGGCAAGATCCCTCATCCGAGGCGCACGGAGGTCCGAGCCCAACCGGATCCCACGAAGGGCTTTGTCATGGGAGAGAGTTCGGATCATGCCGCACTGGAAGCACTGTACAAGAAGCTCTATGGGGCGTCGGGTCGAGGTTCCAGGACCGACTTCGGTAGCTTCGAAAAACACGTCGCCCAACAGATCGCCAAGCTGCGGCGAAAAACCGGCTGCCAACGGGTACACCTACGGGTCGCCGAAGAAGGCGAAACACTGAAGCTCAAAGCCAAACCAGTCCGCGATGAGAAGACGTCATGAAAACAATCCGAATCGCCATTGCTCTTGCGGTCTTCCTCGCTCTGGCCCCGGCTCCGTGGAAACCCGCCGGCGCAAAGGTCGCTCCCCTGAACCTGCCTGACGCGATCGCGGCCCAGCACCGGCTCATTGAGCAGAGCCCCGAAGACGCCGGCCTCTACAACGACCTCGGGAACCTCTTCTACCTCGCCGACCGGACCGAGGAAGCTGAGGACGCCTATCGCGAGGGCATCCGCTTGGACCCCGAGTTCATCCCGATCCGCTACAACCTGGCGCTACTTCTCCACCAATCGAACCGACCGAGACGCGCTGAGCAGGAGTACCGCTGGGTGTTGAAGACCATGCCCGATCACGCGTGGTCCCACTATCAGCTCGGCGTGCTGTTCTACGAACGGGGCCGGCGGGCGGCGGCCATCCGCAGCTACGCCCGCTCGATGCGTCTGGACCCCAGACTTACCGACCCTGCCTTCAATCCTCACATCGTCGAGAACTCGCTGGCCTCGAGCGCGATTCTCATGGCCTACTCCGATCTCTCGGCCGCTGCTCTGGCTCCCCGGGAGTACGAAAATCCCGGGCACGTAACCGCTATTTTGATTCAGGCCCCGGACGGCCGCGGCATGCTCGAGCAGAAGATCGACAAGAGCCGTGAACGCAAGCAGCGCAGGAAGGCGAAGCAGCAGGATCCTGGAAACTAGTGGCCGGGTTTCTTCGGAACCTCCGGCCACCAATCGCCACAGGCAAAGTCAAACGCCGTTGATTTCGAGTCCCTCGACGAGGAGACTGGGCGAACCCAACAGGCCCGCGATCGGAACGAAGGCCAGATCTCTGGCTACGGCCTGCACACCCATCAAGAGTCGGCTGACCTTGCCCGCCAGGCGGGCTCCGGCCACCGCCGAGGTCGGGCGCCCAGCGCGAACCGCGAACCCGCCGACGGTCAGCTGAAAGTAGTCGCCCTCGAGATCGAAGTGGCCCGGGCCCTGGGCTTCGAGCAAATAGTGCCCGCGAGACATCCCGGCGAGCAGGGCGCCGGCCGGGCTGCGCCGGTCGGGCTCGATGAACAGATGCGACGGAGCGATCCCCGGCACGTCTCGGTAGCTGGGCCGGCGTACGCAGCCGAAACCCCGATCGCCGCCCCTTCGATCGGCGGGCACCCAGCCCAGCGGCGAGCGCAGCTCACCCCTCTCGACCAGCACGGTCCGTCCGGTGGGCATCCCTTCGCCGTCGACGGGAGCGGAAAACAGGCCGTCCGGCAACCGACCGTCGTCAACGATTGTGAGCAATGAAGAGCCCAGGCGACCGGAGGAACCGACCAGAGCCCGGGACCGAGTTCGGCCGCGCTCGGAACCGTGATCCAGAAACAGCGGCAAAAGCGACGCGAGTATCCGCGTGGCGACTGGCGGCGCCAAGAGAAAGACGCCACGGTCGCGTTCTCCGGTCGAACCGTCGCGCCGAATCAGCAGCCGGTCAGCGAGCCGCCGCGCCAACGCCCTCGGGTCGAACGCTTTCACGTCGCGGGCACCCACCAGCTCGGTGACGGCATCGCTCCCCAAGGCGGCTTCGAGATGCAGTGTGGCGGTACGCTGGCGCAGGCTCGCCTCCACGCCCCGAGTGCTGACGATACTCGAGCTCGACTCGCCGTCCTCGAGCGCCGCGCGTAAGAGACGGGATGCCGGCAACTCCCGATCGAGCTCTCGAGCGCAGGCTTGGAGAATCTCCAACGCCTCGTGCTCGACCGAAAGCGGCGCACCGAGGCCCGCGGGCTCGCGCCACGCCGAGACCGGCCTTGGGCTAGGCAGTTTGATCGGAAACCCGTCGGGAGCCGGCCACCGCCCTCGCGGGGCCAACCGGCCGCTGCCGCAGCAAAACAGTGAAGCGTGATCGCCGCTCGCGCGCACTGCCCAGCCGCGCTCATGGTGCAGAGAAACCAACTGGCCCTCAGAGCCCAAGGATGCCTTTCGGCTCCGGCCTTCTTTCAGGAAGAGCTCGACCGTGTCGAGCCCCGAGGGCAGGAGCGCTTCGGCGACGTCGGCGAGGCTGGCCTCCGGAGATTTCATCGACCGACCTCGAGGCCACCCAATCGAATGCCGGGACATGTGGCCCAGACCGGCAACAACTGCCCTGCCTTCGCACACCAACCGGCTCCCTCGAACTCCGCTTGACTGCCGACCGCCTCGACCGCACTCAGGATGTCGGAAGCCTTACCTCGAAGAGCCGACGCCCCGACCCAATCCAGGAGCTCTCCCGATCGGAACCGTCGGCCGTAGGGAAACTCGACGACCAACTCTCCGGACAACGGATCCAACCGGCCCCGCGAAATCTCGGGAAGGTAGACACCGGCCCCGGCGAGGAGATCCTGCCGACCGCTCGAGCCGACCACCATCTCCAGATGTGTCGACCGGGGTACCGGCGGCAGGTGCCGGCTGCTTCGTCGCGCAGCCCCGGGCAGCAGATGAGAGGAAAGACCGGCGTAGAAGCGGTCGGCGAGTGGCTGGCTGACGCGACCGCGCTGAAGCAACCACCGCCGGAGCACCGGAAGCCCCTCGTCGTCGGTTTCCCGCGCAAGCCCGCGCGGCAGGTCGCCGGGGCTGTCGACCACGTCGAGTAAGGGACTGCCCACTGGGACTCCGATCGCGGCCTCGGGACGGCCGCTCAAGATGAGCGTATCGGCCTCGAGCGCATGGGCAACGGCTTCGTGAAGAAGAACCGCCGTGGCCGCAGCGCCGAGCACCAGGGGCCCGGCGCAAGTGGGCAGGTGTTCGCTGGCGCGCGCATGGAAACGGCCCACCAGGCGGTCGACAAGCCGAACCGCGGTGGCTTCGCCCAGGTTGTGAGTCAACGCGCCGAGCCGTCCCCAGGGAGTCGAGGCTCCGAGGCTGAAAAAGGTCTCACTCTCCTCGCCCGGCACCAGCCGGCGCCCGACCACCTGGATCGATCGCCGGAAGCGACCGACCCGCAAGCGAAACTCGAATGCCGAAAGCCGCTCGCGAACCAGCCGCCGAACCAACGGCGGAAACTCGGCCAGCTCCTGCA
This sequence comes from Thermoanaerobaculia bacterium, assembly GCA_945787635.1. Taxonomy (GTDB): domain Bacteria; phylum Acidobacteriota; class Thermoanaerobaculia; order Multivoradales; family JAHEKO01; genus CALZIK01. The sequence goes on from CALZIK010000172.1 coordinate 26,130, forward strand.
ATTCCGGCTCGAAGCGAGCCTCCGCGGCCTCCGACATGGGTGAATCCGCCCACTCCGGCACGCGATACGGTGTCGCCGGCGACACTCGGGCGACCTCGCGCAAGGCCGACTCGAGAGTGCCCTTCTCGAAGTCGTCGCGAGCCGCCAGATAGGTGTGTCCATCGCGCACCAATCGCACGGCGAGCCCCTCGTCGAGGCGCTCCACGACCCCGGGCCCGGGCTCCTCCGATCGAAGCTCCAACTCCTCTTTCTGTTCGAGAAACAGGTCGATGGCGTCGGAGCGCGAGTCGGCGATCTGCGCCAGGCAGCGTCCCAGTGCCCCCGCGTCCGACTCCGAGAAGAACATTGAAAAATTGTTTCACAGCGCGCACTCTGGGCCTGAAAGATAAGATACCCGTGAAGCCGGCTCTGACGTCTTGCTTCGCGCTCTTTCATCCTTCATGCCCGATAGCCCTCATCACACGGACCGGGAGGCACCACGCCAAGAGCTCAGGAGCCGACTCGAGAAGGCTCGGATCGGGGGCGGCACGGACCGCATCGAGCGTCAGCACGCATCCGGAAAGCTCACGGCGCGGGAACGGGTAGAGCTGCTCCTCGACCCAGGCTCCTTTGTCGAGCTCGACGCTCTGGTGACCCACCGCTGCCACGACTTCGGCATGGAAGAAAAGACCGTTCCGGGTGACGGAGTGGTTTCCGGATCGGGGACCGTGGACGATCGCACGGTCTATGTCTTCGCACAGGACTTCACGGTTTTCGGCGGCTCACTCTCCGAGACCAACGCACTCAAGATCTGCAAGATCATGGATCTGGCTCTCGAGAACGGTGCCCCGGTGATCGGCCTCAACGACTCCGGAGGCGCGCGAATCCAGGAGGGCGTCGCCTCGCTCGGCGGCTACGCAGACATCTTCCTGCGCAACACCCTGGCGTCGGGAGTCATCCCCCAGATCAGCGCCATCATGGGCCCATGCGCTGGCGGCGCGGTCTACTCCCCTGCGATCACCGATTTCACGTTCATGGTCGATCGCACCAGTTACATGTTCGTCACCGGACCCGACGTCATCAAGACGGTCACCCACGAGGAGGTCACCAAGGAGGAACTGGGTGGGGCGAAGACCCACGGCAGCAAGAGCGGAGTCAGCCATTTCACGCTGGCGAACGATGCCGCGTGCTTGCTGGCGATTCGCGAGCTTCTCTCCTACCTGCCCAGCAACAACCTCGAGGACCCACCTTCGACTCGCAATGAAGACCCGACCGACCGCGAAGACGAGTCCCTGGACGGCCTGGTCCCGGTCGATCCCAACAAGCCCTACGACATCAAGGAACTGATTACCCGCGTCGTGGACGACCAACGTTTCTTCGAGGTCCATGCCGACTACGGCAAGAACATCGTCGTCGGCTTCGCCCGATTCGGCAACCAGAGCGTCGGCATCGTCGCCAACCAGCCCGCTTACCTCGCCGGCGTCTTGGACATCGACGCCTCCCTCAAAGGCGCGCGCTTTGTCCGCTTCTGCGACGCGTTCAACCTTCCCCTGGTGACCTTCGAAGATGTCCCGGGCTTCCTACCCGGCACCCAGCAGGAGTTCGGTGGCATCATCAAGCACGGCGCGAAGCTACTCTACGCGTTCGCCGAGGCGACGGTCCCGAAGATCACGGTCATCACCCGCAAAGCCTACGGCGGGGCCTATTGCGTGATGGCCAGCAAACACCTGAGAACCGACGTCAATCTCGCCTACCCGACAGCCGAGATCGCGGTCATGGGACCCGAAGGTGCGGTCAATATCCTCTACCGCCGCGAACTGGCCGCCGCCGAGGATCCGGAAGCCGCCCGCGCCCAGAAGGTGGACGAGTACCGCGGTCGCTTCTCGAATCCGTTCATCGCCGCCGAGCGCGGATTCCTCGACGCCGTGATCGAGCCGCGCAGCACTCGAAGCCACATCATCCGTGGCCTGAGGCAGCTGCGGGGCAAACGTCAGACCATCCCCAACAAGAAGCACGGCAACATTCCGCTATAGACATCTGCGCCACGGCCGGCGGCCGTTCGTCTCGCGGCGCCGCTTCGCTTGACAGTCAAGGGATCGTGGGACAAGCTCCAGTGCCTGAAAATTCGGCGCGATTCACGCGCATTTGAGCCGGAAGCTCCCCAAGGAGAGACATGCGAGAAAAAGACAGATCGCTGCGACGGAGGCGCCAGCGCCGCCTGAAGCGGCTCAAGAAACGCCGTAGCGAGCTCATGGCACAGGTCAAGACTACCCGGCGCGAGGCATCGAAACGGACCAAGGCGAAGGCCGCCGCATCTGCTGCCGAGCCCGAGGCGGAAACCGTCGCCAAGAAGACCGCAAAAAAGAAGACCACCACCAAGAAGACCACCAAGGCCGCCGCCAAGAAGACCGCCAAGAAGACCGCCAAGAAGACCGCCAAGAAAAAGACCACTACCAAGAAGAAAACCGCCAAGAAAAAGACCACCACCACCAAGAAGACCACCAAGAAAAAGACCGCCGCCAAGAAGACCGCGAAAAAGACGGCAAAAAAGACCACCAAGGCTGATTGAGCGGTCACCCTGCATGGTCGATCAGCGAAGCATCGCCGAGGTAGACCCGGAGATCCACACAGCGATCTCGAACGAGAAGCTCCGTCAGAATCAAAGCCTGGAGCTCATCGCCTCCGAGAACTTTGCCAGCACCGCGGTCCTGGAAGCCGCGGGCTCGGTTCTGACCAACAAGTACGCCGAAGGCTACCCGGGCCGTCGCTACTACGGCGGCTGCGAGTGGGTGGACGAAGTCGAGCGATTGGCGATCTCCCGCGCCAAACAGCTTTTTGAGGCGGAGCGCGTCAACGTCCAACCGCACAGCGGCACCCAGGCGAACGCCGCTGTCTACTTCGCGATGCTCGAGCCCGGCGACACGCTGATGGGAATGGACCTGTCCAGCGGAGGGCATCTTACCCACGGTCATCCGCTGTCGTACTCGGGTCGCGACTTCGAGGTCGTCGCCTACGGCGTCGACCCGGAGACCGAGGTCATCGACTACACACAGGTAGCCAAGATCGCGCGTAAGCACCGGCCGAAGCTGATCGTTTGCGGAGCCAGCGCTTACAGCCGAACTCTGGACTTCGAGAAGTTCCGCGCCATCGCCGACGAGGTGGGCGCGCTTCTGATGGCCGACATCGCGCACATCGCCGGCCTCGTCGCGGTCGGCCTTCACCCGTCGCCGGTGCCCCACTGCCACTTCGTGACCACCACCACGCACAAGACTCTGCGAGGCCCTCGCGGCGGCATCATCATGTGCACCAAGGAGCACGTCAAGGCGATCAACCGATCCGTCTTTCCCGGCATGCAGGGCGGACCCCTGATGCACATCATCGCCGCCAAGGCAGTAGCGTTCGGAGAGGCCCTGCGGCCGCAGTTTCGTGACTACCAGGCCCAGATCATTCGCAATGCCAAGGCGCTGGCCAAAGCTCTCGGCGACCAGGGACTGCGGATCGTTTCAGGCGGCACCGACAACCACGTCTTTCTGCTCGACGTGACCTCCGTCGGGATCACCGGAAAGGTCGCCGAGGAGGCGCTCGAGCGCGCCGACATCACGGTCAACAAGAACACCATCCCTTACGACCAGAATCCGCCGCTTGTGGCCTCGGGGATTCGCATCGGCACTCCCGCCCTGACCTCCCGTGGAATGACCGAGACCGATATGGAGACGGTCGCTTCCTGGATCGCACAGGTCCTTTCGACGCCCGACGACGAAGCGCTTGCGCGCACGGTCCGCGATCAGGTTCACGAACTCTGCGAGCGCTTTCCTCTCTACGCCTGATTCTCGCCCGGCGCCCAGCCTAGAAGCTTGCTGAAGAACCCTGGCGGGTCGCGCCCGCCAAGGCTTGTTGTGCAGTTTGCAGGGCGCGAGGAGGAGTCGATGCGGTGGCGTCAACGACGACCAGTAGCGCCGCAGATGCGCCGCAACCCCTTGGCGCCCGTCGGGTTGCGGCGGCGTGGGCCGATCTGCCGGGGTTGTTCAGCAAGCTCCCAGAGGCTCGGCGGCGCTCGGCGGAACCCCAAAGCGCTCGCGCAGGGCTCCCCGCACCCACCCCACCAGATACAGGGAGCCGCACACGACCAGCGGCAGATCCCCTTCCAGAGCACGATCGAGGGCGGCGTCTAGATCGGGCTCGACGACGACGCCGGGCTCGGGCAGCCACGACGCCAGCAGAGCCGGGTCCAGTGCCCGATCACTCGGGGGCTTGGTCAAGACGCTTCTACTTGCGCTTCGAGTGACGGCTTCTAGCACCGGTCGAGCGTCCTTGTCGGCGAGCACTCCGAACAACACGTCGTGATCGCCGAGGTGTTCGTCGAGAAAGGCCGCCAGCGCGCTTGCCCCCTGCGGGTTGTGGGCGGCGTCCAGCCAGAGCGTCTTGCCGCCAGGGAGGACGACGGTCTCCAACCGCCCGGGCCAGCGGCAGGCTTTCACCCCCCGCTCGATGGCGAACCGATCGAGCTGGCTCCAACCATCCTCCGCCAACTCTTCGGCGGCGGTAACCGCCAGGGAGAGATTTCGAACCTGATGCTCCCCGAGCAGGGGAAGGTCAAGCTCGTAGGTCTCGATCGAGGTCCGAAGTCGGACTCGCTGGCCGTCCTCGCGAAGCTGGGCAGAGACACTCCGAACGCGGTCGCGCACATCCACGAGCGGAGCTCCGATCTCCGCCGCGCGGGCACGAAGCGCCGCGCAAGCTTCCTCAACGGTTGCACCGCAGATGGCGACAACACCGGACCGAAAGATTCCGGCCTTCTCACGTGCGATAGCGGTCAGTGTATCGCCCAACTGCTTGGCATGATCGATCCCAATCTCGGCCACCACCGAGAGCTGCGGTTCACACGCATTGGTCGCGTCCAGGCGCCCTCCCATGCCGACTTCGACGACCGCCAGGTCGATTTTCGAACGCGCGAACCAAAGACAGCTCGCCAGGCTCAGAGCCTCGAAGTAGGTCGGCGGCTCGAGATCGGTCGACCTCGCTTCCTCCAGAATCTCGTCAAGCAATCCGGCCAGCTGGTTTCTGGCGATCGCGCGGCCGCCGATCCGGAGACGCTCTTCGACACCCTCGAGGTGGGGAGAGGTGAACAGGCCGGTTCGGTAGCCGGCCGCGGCGATCATCGATGACAAGAGCGACGCGGTCGAGCCCTTGCCGTTGGTCCCAGCGACTAGAACCGTCGCATAGGCGCCCTCCGGGTGCCCGAGGTGCGCCAGCAAGCGATCGACGCGCCCCAACTCGAGCCGGGCGCCCCAGCTTTCGAGGCTCTCGAGAATCTTGTCCGGGTCGCGCGCGAGCGACATTGTACGATCTCGCCGGAACATCTAGCCTGGCTGGTTCACCAGGCTAGCTCCGGTGCCGGAGATGCCGCAGGCACGTGGCGAGCGTTCCTTTGAGCTCGCTTCGTTCGACGACCATGTCTAGAAAGCCGTGCTCCAGGAGAAACTCGCTGGTCTGAAACCCCTCGGGCAGGCTTTCTCTGATGGTCTGCTGGATTACCCGCGGTCCGGCAAACCCGATCAGCGCTCCCGGCTCGGCGATATTCAAATCTCCGAGCATGCCGAACGACGCCGTAACGCCGCCGGTGGTGGGATCGGTCAGCACCGACAGGTACGGAGCGCCACGCTCACGCAGTCGAGCGAGCGCCGCCGAAATTTTCGCCATCTGCATGAGCGACACGACGCCCTCCTGCATACGGGCTCCACCCGAGGCCGAGACTACGACCAAGCCACACCTTCGCTTCGCAGCCTCTTCCGCGGCGCGGGTGATCTTCTCTCCCACGACCGATCCCATCGATCCGCCCATGAAGCGGTACTCCATGCTCGCTACGATCGCCGGCACGCCGCCGATATGTCCCTCGACGACGATCACCGCTTCCTCTTCGCCGCTCTGGCGCGCGTAGTCCTTGGCTCGATCCCGATAACTTTTGCGGTCTCTGAACTTCAACGGATCGGCGGGCAGCAGACCTCGATACAGCTCGCGCGGCTCGTCCTCGTCGACCAGGAGCCGGATCCTCGCGCGACTGTCGATACGGAAATGAAATCCGCACTTGGGACAGATCTGCAGGTTGCGGTCCAGTTCCTTGGAATAGATGATCTCGCGACAACCGTCGCAGCGTACCCACAGTCCCTCGGGCACGGTGCTTCGCGGCCGGTCCGAGGCGGCGCTTCGCGGTCTCTTTGATTTGCGGAACCAGGCCATAAGACAAGCCGGCAGGCGGCCGGCGAGTGATGCTAGCAAATGCCGCTAGCCTGAAATTGACACGCCCGGCAGTCAGCCCGGCTCAGCCGAACAGCAGCTTGATGCCGCCAGCAACCAGACCGGCGGCCAGCAGGCCCGCGGCGACCCCCCACCAGAAGCGGACAACCTTGCTGCGCGCCGTGGGTGCGACCCCTACCACGCTGCGGGTGTGCAGATCGGACTCGACGGCACCTGGCGTCGAGACGGCCTCGAGATCAGCCTCGCCGGCTGGACTTTCAACCGGCGCCTCGGAGAACAACCCGCTGGCGAACCCACTTAGCGTCTGCTCGCTGGGAACCGGATCCAGGGTCCGCAGGAGAGTGGTGAGGTTCTGTCCCATCGCGCCGGCGGTTTGATAGCGAGCGGAAGGTCGCTTGGCGAGAGCCTTGATCAAGATCCGGCGAACTTCTTGAGGCAGACCGGGGCAATGCTTGCGCGGATCATCGAAAGCGCCCGCCCGCACAGCATCCAGAAGAGAAATCTCATTGTCCGCCTCGTAGAGACGACGGCCGGTGATCATCTCGTACATGACGCTGCCCAGCGAGTAGATATCACTTCGAGCGTCCACGGGTTTGCCCGACGCCTGCTCGGGCGACATGTATTGGAGCTTTCCCTTGAGGGCCCCGATCTCGGTCTGAATGACCGAAGAAACCGCCTTTGCCACACCGAAGTCACAGAGCCTGACCCGACCGTCATGGCCGACAAGAACGTTGCGAGGAGAAACATCTCGATGGACCAGAGCCATCGGATTGCCATCGCCGTCCTGTCGCGTGTGGGCGTACTCGAGACCTCTCGACACTTCCGCGCCCACCAGCAGGGCCAGACCGATCGGCATCTGTTCTGAGCGCTGCCGCAGACGATTCAGCAAACTGCGCAGATCTCTGCCATCGACGTACTCCATCGCGATGAAGTAGCTGGCGCCGATCCTCCCGAGGTCGTAGATCTCGACCAGGTTCTCGTGGGTGAGCCGAGCAGCAAGCTTGGCCTCCTCGATGAACATCGTCACGAACTCACTGTTCTCGGCGAGATGCGGCAGGATCTTCTTGATCGCGACGGTCTTGCGAAAGCCCTCCATCCCGAGCATGCTCGCGCGCCAGACCTCGGCCATCCCTCCGACGGCGATTCGCTCGTCGAGCCGGTACTGCCCAAAGCGCGTCTCCTCGCCGTCGGTCTGCGGTTCGATCAGCACCGGAGGCGCGACCGATGCCTCGGCAAGACTCTGCTCCTCGGAGACCTCCGCGATCTCTAGTGGCAAATCCTCCGGCGCGTCCGACTCGGCGCGGGCTCCGGCACCCACCGACGACTGCGCTGGCTCAGCTGACTGCGCTCCGGCCTCCGAATACGTTTTTGCTTCTTCCCCTTCCTCGTCCGACCCGTCTTCCGCCGCGCTCTCGACCAGAGTCTCGGGGTCCGCATCGTCTATGGAGGGCTTGAGCTGCGCAACCAGCTGTTCGACCGACGGGTCAACGATGAATCCCGCGGCGGGCGCCCGCTGTTCGATCCGGGGCTCTACCCCTTCAATCAGCAAATCCGTCTCGGCCTCCCAGGAACTCGACACCGGGGGCTCGATTCCCGCCGAGTCGGCCGGGTCCGAAAGCGCGATGCCGCTCCACGAGCCTTCCTCGAGTTCTGCGACCTCGGCCTCCGTGTCGATTCCGGTTTCGATTTCGGCTCCTTGGACTTCGACTTCGGTGTCGATTCCGGTTTCGATTTCGGCTCCTTGGACTTCGACTTCGGTGTCGATTCCGGTTTCGGCTTCAACCTGGACTTCGGCTTCGGCAACCTCAGCGTCGGCTTCAACAGCAGCGTCGCCTTCGGCTTCGGCCTCAGCTTCGACCGCGGCTCCAGCGACCTCGGCATCGACCTCAGCTTCGACGTCGGCTTCCTCGTCGGCTTCCTCGTCGGCCTCCGCTTCGACTTCGGCGTCGGCGTGGAGTCCGGCTTCGACCTCGGCGTCGCTGTCAGTATCGGCTTCGGGCTCAGCGTGAGCCTCGGCTTCGGCTTCAGCATGGACTTCGGCTTCGACCTCGATGTCGGCGACTTCGACCTCGGCATCGGCGTGAATTCCGGCTTCGACCTCGGTATCGGCGTCGACTCCAGCCTCGGTGTGGGCTTCAGCTTCGACCTCGGCGTCGGAGACATCAGACATCGCCGAGCCTGGCTCTTCGGGCTGCGCCGCCGGTGGCACGGCGGTCTCTCCCAACTCGACGAGCAGATCGCCGAAGATATCGTCGGAGCTCAGCTTCTGTCCTAGGTTCAAGGCCCCGGCCGCGCTCGACTGATGCGGCAAAGACATCACCCGGTCGGCCGCTTCGATGAGTTCCTGGGCGCGTGGTGGCTTGCTGAGAATCTGATCGGCCCCCGCTTCGAAGGCGCCGAAAGCACCGTCGCCGCCATCGGCGGACTCGAGCAAGAGCACTCCGGGGCCGCCGTTCTTCGAGCCGAACGCGCGCACCAGCTCCCCGGCCCCTTCGACTTCGCAGTCCACGATGACCAGCGCAGGCTGGTGGTCGGCGCTGGCGCGAAGCGCCTCCTCGCGGCCCGCGGCGGTGGTCACCCACCAGCCCTGCGAGCCAAGGACGCTTCGGACATGACGTCCGATTCGCCCTTCGCCGGAAACCACCAGGATCACGATCATGGCCCGAGAGTCTTAGCAGGCCGGGTCTGGCCGAGTCAATGCAGCCGTTCGATCACGGGCGCAGCACGGCCACGAGACGGCCCGGGGCGACCGGGGGTGCCGAGGGCCCGGGGTGACTGAGGTACGCGCGGAGATCCATGCGAGCTAGTGGCCTACAACACTCGAAGCGGTGCTGGATCGCCGAGCCATTCGTCGTCGAGGTCAAGGTGCGCCGACGCAGTCATAGCGGTGCCTATGACGAGGAGGCGCAACCCAGAGATCGGCGACCAGAGCCGGCCAGGTAGTATCGCTTTGGGTGTTAAAGGCCACTAGTATTGGAGGGGTGGAGGAAACATGTCTGGACACAGCAAGTGGGCATCGATCAAACGCAAGAAAGCGGTCACCGACTCGCGTCGCGGCCAGCTCTGGACTCGCCTTTTGAAAGAGATTACGGTTGCCGCCAGGCTCGGCGGGGGCGATCCGAACGGCAACGCCCGATTGCGTGTGGCCATGCAAGATGCCAGGGGCAGCAACGTTCCGAGCGACAACATCGAGCGGGCCATCAAGCGCGGTACGGGCGAGCTCGAAGGCGTTTCCTACGAGGAGCTGTCGTACGAGGGATACGGCCCCGGCGGAGTGGCCATCCTGGTCGAAACCGTGACCGACAACAAGAACCGCACTGTCGCCGAAGTCCGCCACCAGTTTTCCAAGCACGGAGGCAGCCTTGGAGAGAACGGCTGTGTGGGATGGATGTTCGAGAAACGCGGCTACCTGGCGTTCGAAGCCGACTCCATGGGCGAAGAGGAGTTCATGGAGCTGGCTCTCGAGCTCGACGTCGAGGATCTGGCCTCGGATCCGGAGGGACACGAGCTGTTTACCGCGCCCGAACGCTACCTGGAGATCCGTGAGCTCGTCGAGGCGAAGGGAATCGAGCCGATCGCCAGCGAGATCGCGATGATACCCACCAGCTATGTCGATCTTCCCGATGAGCACGGTGGGACCATCCTGAAGTTGATCGAAGCACTCGAAGAGCTCGACGACGTCCAGAACGTGTGGACCAACGTCAATGTCGAGACCGCGGTCGCAAGCGCGAGCTGACTTGCCGTCCACGACGGTACGCATCCTCGGATTGGACCCCGGCAGTCGGCACACCGGATTCGGCGTCATCGACACGTGCGCAGGCCGGCTCACGCCGGTGCGGTTCGGTCGCATCTCGACCCGACCCAAGGCCGAGCTCGCGGTCAGGTTGGCCGAACTCGCCACGCAGCTCGACTCCCTTCTGGACGAGCTGCGGCCTTCCCACGCCGCGCTCGAGACGCCGTTTCAGGGTCTGAATCCACGATCCCTGATCGTCCTGGCGCAGGCGCGCGGCGTCCTTCTGGCCGCGCTGGCCCGCAGGGGACTCACGATCCGTGAGTACTCCCCTACCCAGGTAAAGAGCGCCGTTTCCGGCTACGGGAGAGCCGCCAAGGCCCAGGTGGGCCACATGGTGCGCCAGATCTTGGCGCTCGGCCCGGAGGTGCCCTCAGAAGATGCCGCCGACGCCCTGGCGGTCGCAATCTGCTGCGCCAATCGCAGCCGACTCGAGAGCCTGACCGAGACAGCGCGAGACTGATCAAGCCAGCCCACGCGCTTTTCATGTCTTGCCTATTGTGCTAGTGTCTCCGCTCGTCTCAGTACGGTGATCGTTGTCAGATAAGTCATACGGAATGAAAGGTTTTTCGCCCGCAAGCGACAGCTGGGGCAGCCCTTCGGGCGGTTCCTGCTGTCAGCGAAAAACTTGGAACTGGAATCTCGGAGCGAGAGTCCAATTCAATGTAGAGGAGGAATAGCGTGGCTGAATTCGGCGGTACTTTTGTGAAGATTTTTCGGGACGGTGGTTTCGTAATGTGGCCGCTTCTACTCTTCTCGGTGCTCTCGGTGGTGTTCATCATCGAGCGCTGGCTGGCGCTCCGGCGGGCCAAGATCAACGTCAACGAGTTCCTCGCCAAGACCCGCAAGGAACTGATCGTCAATCGTTCGGTCAAAAACGCCATCAAGGTCTGCGAGGACTACCGCGGTCCCGTGGCCTCGATCCTCAAGGCCGGCCTGCTCAAGTACGGACATCCCCGCGAGGACGTCGAGAAAACCATCGAAAACGCGGCCCTCTATGAGATGGGTCGACTCGAGCGCAACCTCGTGTGGCTGGCCAGTATCGCCAACGTGGCGCCCCTGCTCGGCTTTTTCGGAACGGTGGTCGGCATGATCAAGTCCTTCGAGGCGCTTGCCGAAGCCGGCCTCTCCAATCCGGGCTTGGTCGCGGCCGGCATCTCCGAGGCCCTGATCACGACCGCGGCAGGCCTTTTCGTCGCGATTCCCGCGCAGTTGGCGTACAACTTCTTCATGAGCCGGATCAACACGTTCGTTCGCGACATTGAAACGTCCTCGAACATGCTGCTCGAAACCTTCAACGAGATGGAACGGAGTGGAATCGCCGGCGACGCCGCGCCTGGTCAGCCGGGCCGCGCCTAGGCTCTTGATAGGAAGCACGAGATGAGGCTCAAAGCCCGATCGGTTCAAAACACCGGAATACCAACGGCATCGATGGCGGACATCGCCTTCCTGCTGATTATCTTCTTCATGGTGACGATCTCGTTCGAGGTCGACAAGACTTCCGTAACGCTGCCGGAAACCAACATCCGTCTCGAGATTCCGAAACAGGCCGCGTACGTCTCGATCACCGAGAATGGCCAGATCCGAGTCTCCAGCGGAGAGGAGATCAGCGTTCCGGTCCCGGGACCGGACGAAGTCCTGTCTTTTGCGGCTGGCGTGGTTCAGGCCGACCCGACCAAACCCTTCGTACTCAAGGCTGACAAGGAAGTTCCGTACCAGTACGTCGATGGCGTCGTGGATTCGCTGAAGCAAGCCAAGGCTCAGGTCATCTACCTGCTGTCGATGCAAGACACCGTCGATGACGGCGGCGACGGCGACGAGTCAGGAGGCTAGGGCAAATGAAGATCAAGAAGCCGCCGGTCAGTGACGAGATCCCCACGTCTTCGATGGCGGACATCGCCTTTCTGTTGATCATCTACTTCATGGTCACGACCACCTTCGCGGCAACGCGCGGACTCGACTTTTCGCTACCTCCCGAAGACGACACGCCGCCGATGGTCGAAAAGGAAGAGGCGGTGCTCATCGAGATTCAAAGCGGGGGCGTGTTCGTGGTCGATCAGCAGACCATGCAGCTGTCCGAGATTCTCGACTATCTCAAGCCCAAGCTCGAACGAAACCCCAAGAAGCCCGTCATCATTCGCCCGCAGCCGGATGCTCAATACGGCTACATGGTGAACGTCTTCGACGAGCTGCGCCAGGCGGAAAGCAAGATCGGGATGAAGGTGGACAACATTTCGATTCCCACCCAGCGTGAAATCGAAATGTTCTGGTTCTAGGAGTCCATATGGCGAAGAAAGAAGAGACTCAGTCCCAAACGCTTCAAGAAACCGACCTGGCGGCCGGCGACTTCCTGACCTTCGCGCAGGAATACGACGAGGACCGCAAGACTATGCGCTGGGCCGCCATTGTCGCGGTCATCCTGCATATCGTCTTCTTCATCGTCCAGTTCCCGGAAATGGTCGCCGCCGAGCGAGAAACCAAGAAGGCCAAGGTCTACGTCGTGCAGCAGGTACGGTTCAAGCCGCCGCCGCCGAAGCAGCAGCAGGAAATCCCCAAACCGAAGTCGAAGAAGGTCCCGATTCCGGATCCCACTCCTGACGAACCGGAACCGATCCGGTTGCAGGAAGACATCGAGCCCGAAGTGGAGATGCCCGATACCGACATCATCATGGGTATCCCCGACGGGCCGCCGCCGATGGAGCCATCCGGTCCGATTCGGGTGGGCGGTGACGTCAAACCTCCTCAGAAGACGTTCTTCCCCTCGCCCCAGTACACCGAGATCGCGCGCAAGGCGCGAATCACCGGAGTCGTTATCGTCGAGGCGATCATCGACAAAGAGGGCAGTGTCACCAACGTCAAGGTACTGAAGGGTCTGCCGATGGGACTCGACCAGGCAGCTGCGGATGCGGTGAAGCGCTGGAAGTTCGAGCCGGCAACGCTCAACGGCAAGCCCGTGGCGGTGATCTACAACCTCACCGTCAACTTCCAGTTGCAGTGAGCGCGAGCCCAACGAGGAGCGGCATGGCCGGCAGCCGACCTCGGGGGCAAGCCCATCGTCGTCCGCAGATGAGGACGACATGCAGCAGGCCCGCGACCGGGGAGCCGCCGAACGACGTTGGACTTCCGGTCCCCTCAGACGGCACCGTAGCAGCGCCAGTTCACTCGTGGCACGTTGCTTGCTCAACTACAAGATTGCGTGAGGGTGGCTAGACACCGATTGAAAGGAGACTCGAAATGAAACGCAAAACCACGACAGCGATCGTCGCCATGCTGGCCATGGTCCTTTCCGCCGGCCTGCTGAAGGCAGAGTGGGCGGACGGCGTTGCCGCCTTCAAGGCCGGAAACTGGGCCAAGGCCGAGGCCGAGTTCAAGGCTACGGTAGACGCCCAACCGGAATGGCCCGGGGGCCACTTCATGCTCGGCTGGACCTACCTCAAGCAAAACAAGGGCAAGGAAGCGGTGCAGCACCTGCGCAAGGCCTATGATCTCAACCCCGAAGACGCAAATACCCAGCTGCGGCTTGGCGAAGCCTACGTCGAGACCGGTCGCCACAGCGACGCGGTCGCGTTTCTCAGCAAGATCAAAGTCACGTCGCTGCCCAAGGATGCCCAGGGCTATCTGGCGCAGCTCAAAGCGGTCGCCCTCACCAAGAGTGGCCAAGCGGATCGCGCGGTGTCCGAGCTTAAGAAATCCGCCGAAGCCAACCCCAACAACGGCGACATCTGGTATCAATACGGCTCGACGGCCTACAGCACCGGAGACACCGCGACCGCGATCTCGGCGCTGGCCAAGGCGGTCCAGCTCGACGGCGGCGATCTCACCAAGCAGAAGGTCTATGCTCAGGCCCTGGTAAGCCAGGCGGCCCGGATGCCGAAGGGCTCGGCCAAGGAAGGCCAGTACCGCAAAGCCGCTAGCGCAGCTCAAAAGGCAGTTGCCGGAAACGCGTCCTTCGACAACCTGATGCTCCTCGGCGACGCCGAGCTCGGCAGCAAGTCCTATGACAATGCGATCGCTACCTACAAACGCGCTTCCGCCAAGAACACCAATGACTGGCTGCCGGACTTCTATGTCGGCCAGGCTTTCACCGCCAAGGGCCAGTACAAATCCGCTGAGTCCTCTCTGAAGACTTCTCTCAACCGCGCCAAGAACGCCGCCGATCAGGCGAGGGTTTGGAAGCAGCTCGGCTTCGTCTACGAAAAGCAGAGGAACTTCACAGAAGCGATTACCGCCTACAATCGGGGCGGTGACAGCGCGGGCGCGACTCGGGTCGCCGAAAACAGGAAGACCGAAGAAGAAAACAAGCGAATCGAGGCCGAGAACACCGAGATCCAGCGGATCAAAGAAGAGCAGGCCAAGATCGAAGCGGAGCTGAAGAACCTGCCCGGCGCGGCACCGCCCCGCAGTTGACACCAGAACGAGAGTCTTCTTTTCGAGAGGCCGTGATACGCGGCCTCTTTTTTTGCCCTACGGCCGAGGATCAGCCGAAAACGCCGGTTCGCTCTCTCAGCGGGATCAGGCCTCCCACCAGTCCCGCCAGGCCTCCCAGCGCCAGCAACCCGCTGGTCTGACCGCCGGAAAGAAAAAAGTCCAGCAGCGCGCCTCGTGCGAACCACGGCAGCTCCAGACCTCCCAGGCCGTAATAGCCAAGCCAAAGCGCCGCGAGAGCGACGACCGAGCCAGCGACGCCCTGCACCAGTCCCTCGACCACGAACGGACCGCGAATAAAGAACTCGGTGGCGCCGATCAGTCGCATTGCCGCGATTTCCTTCCGATAAACAAAGGTAGACAAGCGCACCACACTGGCAATGCTGATCGCGGCCGCGATCATCAGGATGCCTCCGATCAACAAACCGAGAAGACTCGCAACGGACGCGGCCGCCTCCATCTTCTCGAGCCATTCGCCATCGTCGTCAATCTCCGCCACCGCGCCCTGCCGAACCAGCTCTGCGATTTCGGCCGCGACCTGGACTCGAGAGCCCCGAGACCTGAGCTCGATCGAAGCGGGCAGCGGATTGCGCTCGAGATCACCCGCCACCTGTGCGAGGTCCGGGAATCGCTGCTTGAAGCGGATCTGAGCCTGCTCCGGCGAGACCTCGCGTACCTGGGTCCACACGGATGAGTTCTCCAGACCGGAGCGTAGAGCCGCGAGCTGGTCGCTTGAAGCATCTTCGGCGAGATAGATAACGACCTGTGCATCCGCTCGCCACTGATCCACAGCCCGGGTGAGATTGGTACCCAGCAAGACCAACGTTCCGCCGATGAAGAGACTGAGCGCGGTCGTCGCGACCGCAAGAGAGCTGATCCGCCAGCCACGAAGCAGATTTCGTACTGCCTCCCAAAAGAAATAGGCCAAGGCCTGAAGCAGACTCAACCTTGCACCGCGGCCTCGGTTTCCATCACGCGGAGAGGGCGATCGGCGACCAGGCGACCATGGTCAAGCACGAGGAGTCTCTGGCCGAACTCCTTCTGCGCCTCGGGATCGTGAGACGCCAGCACGATCGTCGTCCCCTCGAGATGGATCTCCTCGAACAAACGCATGATCTCCCGCGAAAGGTCAGGGTCGAGGTTCCCAGTCGGTTCGTCCGCGAGCACCAGGTCGGGACCGTTAACGATCGCCCGCGCGATGGCCACACGCTGCTGTTCTCCACCGGAGAGCTCCGCAGGATAGGCATCGATATGGTCCAGCAGGCCGACTCGCTTTAGGGTCCGCTCGGCGAGTTCCCTTCGAGTCCTGGCATCGACCCCTAGAATGTGTGGCAAAAAGGTCACGTTCTCGAAGACTGTCTTGCGCTCGATGAGAGAGAAATCCTGAAACACGATTCCCATGGTGCGACGCAGGAACGGAACCTTCTTCGCCGGAAGTGAAGCGACGTTGCGGCCGTTGACAAGAATCTGCCCCCTGCTCGGCACCTCGGCTCGATAAATCAGGCGCAGAAAGGTCGATTTTCCCGCGCCACTCTTTCCGGCCAGGACCACGAACTGGCCCCTCGGAATGCGCAAGCTGATTTCCGACAACGCGACCTTGTCGCCCGGATAGACCATCGAAACATTGAAGAACTCGATCACAGTTGGTATCCGTCCAAAGGAGTCGCACCGAGGGCGCTAGTGGCCTGTAACACAAAAAGCGATGCTACCTGGCCGGCCCTCGTTGCCGAGCTAAGTGTAGCGAACGGCGAGCTCACGGTGGCGCCACGCAGCCGCCCAGCTGGTCCCCCGCCTTCCGTGCTAGCGTCGCGTCGGTGACTGAACCTGGCGGCCAAACACAGGGTCTCGACGCGCTCGAGTTGCAGCCGTTCCCACACTGGAGCTTCAGCTCGCCCGGCCTCGAGGTGCGCTTCGTCGGTCGCGTGCCGGGAGAGCCGGCTCCCCAGGTAGAGTGCGTTCTCGCGGCGCTGGAAGGCGCGCCGGAGCGCCTTGGCTGGCTCCGCCAGCGACACTCCGCGACCGCTCGCGTTGCGCGAGACGGACCCTGCGGCGAAGGAGACGGGCTATGGACCGCTGAGCCCGGCCTCGCGCTTTGCATCGTCACCGCCGACTGCGTGCCGATCGTATGCGGCTCTCAACGCCGTCTGGCCGCAATTCACGCGGGCTGGAGAGGGCTCGTAAGCGGTGTCGTCGAGGCGACGATCGACTCCCTCGAGGGCTCGGTTGGTGAGCTCGAGGCGTGGCTGGGGCCGGCCATCGGTTCATGCTGCTATGAGGTCGGCGAGGACGTCGCCGCCAAAGTCTCTGCGTCGGTATCGAAGAACGTCACCGTTCACGGTGGCACCGGGCGGCCGCATCTGGATCTACACCGCGCGGCCGAGGACCAGCTCCGCTCGCTCGGCGTCGGCCGCGTAAACAAAGTGAACGCGTGCACGAAGTGTCACCCCGACTTGTTGTGGAGCTACCGCGCGAGCCCGGGCGAGAACGGACGCAACCATGCCCTGGCGTGGTTGCAGTCCTGATTCGTACCGGATTCGCCGGCTCCCGCCGAGGCGATCCCCTGCCCACTTGCGACGCTAGCGCCGACGTCGTGTCGAGCGGGTCGGATCGATGCCGAGGCTTCGCAAGATCGAGAGGTCCCGGCCGTCGATCCTGAAGACCGGTGTCGCCTCCAGCTCGCACTCCAACCCCGCGGACTCGCCGGGCTCATCGCCGTTCACACGTCGGTTGACCACGAAGTAAAGCGAGTAACCCTCTTCCCGAATCTGCTCGAACAGATCGCGCACCTCATTCGAGGTGGAAAGTGCGCGCACGATGGCGGCGCGAAGATCCTTCAACAGATGACTGGTGCGAGAGTTCATTGTGATGGCAATATCCGCTCGTTCGGTCCGGTGATTATGCGGTGGCGTACAAGTGCTGTCAAACGTCGCCGACCACGGGTGTGTTACGGTTCGACGCATCCCGATGGACGGCGCTGAGGCTCGAATTTTGCCCTGGCTCACCTCTCTAGGAGTAGAGCCCCGAGCCCTGATCCCGCTTCGCGGCGACGTTTCGGCGCGCAAGTATTTTCGCCTCGCAGGCTCGGATGGGGTGGTCGCCATGTACCCACCCGAGCAGGCGGACCAGTGCAAGCGGTTTCTCGCGACGACCCAGCTCTTCGAGGGCGCCGGCATCCGAGTGCCCCGGGTGCTCGAGGCCAATTGCGGGCTCGGTCTCCTCCTGCTCGAGGATCTCGGCGACGTTTCGCTCTTTGATGTCGGCGCCCGCGGCTGGGGGAGGCAGGAGCCTCTCTACCTGCAGGCGATCCGGATCTCGGCTGCGCTGGCTGGTGGTTCCAAGGCCGACTTCAGTCTCAATCCTCCGCTGGACGCCCACCGGCTCGCGGACGAGCTTGCAGCCGCCCACGACATCTTCCTCGGCGAGCCTGAATTCTCGGGCTCCACTCTCGAACGCGATGCACTGGCTTCGTCTCTCGACGCCTTGTGTGGGGCGCTCGAGCTCGAGCCGCTGGTGCCCAGCCATCGGGACTTCATGAGTCGAAACCTCATGCTCAGAGCTGACGACCCGGAGCGCCTGGTGGTCATCGACCATCAGGACGCCTGCCTGGCGCCCCGCTACTACGATCTCGCTTCCCTACTGAACGACAGCTTTTTTCCGACCGCCGATCAAGAGCGAACGCTCTTGACCGGAGTCTGCGGGACGACCGAAGAACTGTGCGGCTACCGCCGCTGCGCGGTTCAACGAGCCATCAAGGCCTCCGCCACTTTCATCCGCTTCGCCCAGGCGGGCTTCCCCCGCCACCTTCCCCTGGTCGCTCCGACACTCGAGCGGGCTGCCATCCACCTCGAGCGTCTGCCCGAGGGTGCCTCCATACCGAAGTCTCTTTTCCGACGGTGGCGCAGCCCCGCCGCCATTGACCGGGGCCTGCGCCGAACGGCGGCGGCGCCCAGGGTGCTAGACTGATGAGGTCAGCACGGCTCTTCGGCCGGCTCAAAGGAGGTTGCGATCATGCCCACACTCGGTGTCCAAGAGCTCTTGATTATCTTGCTCATCGTTCTGGTCATCTTTGGCGCCTCCAAGCTGCCACAGCTCGGCAAAGGCCTGGGAGAAGGCATCAAGAACTTCAAGAAGGGCGTGAAGGACGACTCGTCCGACGGCCCGGACGCCTCCGGGGGCGCCAGCTAGCCGGTCTCCGAAAGCGGAACCAGAGCTTCCCCGAAGATATCGGCTCGACCCGACCTGCGCCAGAGGTCCTGGTGGTGCCCGACGTAGCGCGAGAGCACTTTGCGCACGTAGGAGCGCGTCTCCCGAAACGGCGGAACACCGTTGAAGCGCCGGACGTTGCCCGAGCCGGCGTTGTAGGCCGCGAGAGCCAACTCGAGATCACCGTTGTAGGAATCGAGCAGCCGGCTCAAGTGCCGCGCTCCAACTTCGACGTTGGACGCCGGGCTGAGAGCCTCGTTGTAGCCATAGAGCTCCGCAGTCGACGGCATCACCTGCATGAGACCCAAGGCGCCCACGGGAGATACCGCCCCGGCGTCGAAGGCGGATTCGACCTCGATAACTGCGGCCAGAAGAAGCTCGTCCAACCTGTGCCGTTCCGCCGCGCGTTGAATCAAGCTCGCGTACGGCAGATCGTTGAGTAGCTCCAAGCGCTCTTTGCGCGGATTGACCGAGCGAAACAGCTGAAACGAAGTCGAGTGCGAACGAACCGCTTCGGCCACGTCTGCGGGGCGCACTGCCATGAACTGGCGATCCTCAGGTCCGATCCACTGCGCCAGCTCTTCCAGAATGGCGATCTCCTCCGGCGAAGGCGGAGCCGCGCGGTCCTCAGAGATAAACGGGGTGGTGGGCGGCGAGTTGAGGGTGACCACCACGAACAAAGCAGTGGCCATCGTGACGCGGGATGCGCGGTTTCGGATCGACATTGGAGCTGTATTTGTGGTGATCCCGGGCGCGACAAACGCGCTGGAATCCTATCTAAGTGCAAAGGCGGTACCACTCGGGACCACCTGGAAAGAAACTGGGTAAAAGCCTAAGTCTATTGGAGTTACGTACGTGCTCGGCGGCCCGACTGACGGCCGGGCCGCCGACGCGACGGTGCCAAATAGTCCGCGGGCTCGATGCCAAGACTGCCGACTTTGTTGCGCAGCGTGTTGCGGTGAATACCCAGTCGCTCAGCCGACCTCGACAGGTTGCCGTCGTTGCTCCGTAGGGTGGCGAGAATGAACTGCTTCTCGAACTCTTTGGAGACCTGGCTGAGAGTCAGCCCGTTGCCCACAAGATCCTCGACCAACCTGCCCAACTGGTGATTCAGTTTGCGTTTCATCCTCACACGCTCGCGCTGTTCGAAGAGCGAAAGGATAACAGAACCGCCGCCGCCGGGGCTAGCGGCGCGGAGCAAAAAGTCAGGCTTTTTTCAGCGCTTCAAATCGACAAGATCGCCGACGTAGACGGCATATCGCGATTCGAGTACCTTGGCGACCGAAGATCGTTCGCGGACCGAAAGAATGCCCAGTTCACCAATCACAACCGGAGGGTGGCCCTTCGGGTTGGCTCGATAGATCGAGAAGATGTCTCCGGGAGTCACGCCCGTATCGTGACCCAGGTCGAGGTACACGAGGTGATCTCGGCCGATCGTGACGAGCCGCCGCTCCGAGCGCACGATCATCGGTGCATCTTTGAGCGCGTTCGCGCCCACCGGATCGTTGACGCCGGTCTGCGGTGTGCGTCGGGCCAGCGGCACGGGCTCGGGAACGTAAGGCGTCAACGCCGCACCGACTTGCACAGGCATACAGCCGTAAACGATCTCGGCAATGGCGGTCTCTTCCTGCACGGACAGAACCCGCACTCGACCGACGTAGCTGTAGAACCGTCCGAGGGGTTTTCTGGTTCTCGGGTGCTCCACCGCCTCTCTGGGAATCACGACCGTGAACAGGTCGCCCGGGAGAAGCCCTGCCTGATTCCCGCCGTCGACGTAGACGATGTCACCCAGGGACAGGTCGATCTTGACCGTCCCCAACTCGCCGAGATCGGAGTCGAGACCCGCAGCCCGAACCGCCACCAGGGTCGGCGAGAGGCTCTCGAACTCGGACCCGATGATGTGGCGGGGAAACTCCTCTTCGAGCCCCCCGATGTAGCCGGAGCACTGAATGTCGTCCTCACTGCCGAGGGGGGCGGGGGCGGACGCCGCGGTCGTCAATCTGAGGCCTCCCTCGTCGTCGTCCTCGTCCGCCGAACGCCCCGCGGCCTGAACGGCCTCGATCGGCGTCACTTCGAAGCCCACCACCAAGGGGTCGCCGGGGTATATCCAGTGGGCATCGAGGATGTAGCGGTTTTGCTCCCAAATCTGAGGCCACAAGTACGGATTCCCGTAGAAACGCCCCGCCAGATCCCAGAGCGTGTCACCGGTTTGAATCGTGTGGACCTGGGCTCCTTCCGGAGCCGCGGCAGGCGGGTTCCATGCCGTCCAATGGTCACCGACCTGATGGAGGTCTTTGGGTGGCTCGTGGGCCACCAGGCCTGCGAGGCAACCGAGGACCAGAAAAGTATAGATTGCGGCGGTTTTCCGGGAGTTCATGGACATTTCGGCCCCCACTCTGGACAAGCAACGGAATAGGATGCTTCCTGCGGGCAAGCTATAGCCTTTTCTTTACACCTGTCAAGTTTTAAGGTCACAAGCCTCAAGCAGAGCTTGAAGTCTAGCAGCCCGTGCCGACTCAACGCCGATCCGGTCGGCGAGGTGGACCGGCCCGGGTCAGCGCAGGCTTGCCAGGCGCTCGTCAGCGATCGCGGCCGCCGCCGAGCTCGGGTGGCTCTCGATGACCTTCCGGTAGCTACGCCGAGCGCCTTCGATATCGCCGAGGTCTCGCAGGCAGTCTCCGATGTTGAGCTCTGCGTCCGAGGCCTTGTTGCCCTCGGGAAACCGCGTCACCGTCTCCCGGAACGCGGCCAGAGCGCCACTCACGTCGCCGCGAGCGTACCGAGACTCGGCGATCCAGAACTGGGCGTTGTCTCCCAGCACGGTCGCATCGAATCGTTGCAGGAACTGCTGGAAGGCCGTCTCCGAGTCGACGTAGCGGCCCTGATGAAAAAGGGTGTAGCCACGATCGTAGAGCGCCTGGGCCGAAGCCGACAGGGCGTCCTCGGAGTCGCTCGGCTCCCGAACCGGGGCGCTCTCGGCAGTTGGAGCGGAGAGCTGTTCAGTCTCGGCGGAGAGGTCCGAGACCTCGATCTTGGTAGGGCTCGAATCCGGAGCGCGAGCGGGCGCCGCATCGGCCGGTCGCTCCCGAGGGCGGGACGAATCGCCCCCCTCTGATTCCAGAGGTGACGCAGCGCTGACCGGGGTCGTTTCGCTCTCGAGCTCGCTGAGTCTCTTGCGCAGCCTCTTGACTTCTACCTCGACCATCGCAGCGCGACGCTCGAGCGCCACGATGTGCTCTTTTAGCTCGTCAATCTCGTCGCTCGCGGGCTCCGCCTTCGAGGCCTTCCGCCCGCCCACGGTGCCCAGTGAGCAACCGCTCGTGAGAAGGAGAACCAGGGCAAATCCGAACCCGAGATGGCGCATGCTCATCCTCGTCAGCTCGATCCCTGGTTGAGGTACGTGCTCTGTGGGTACTCCTCGCTCAGCCGCTTGCGGGTCGCCTCCGCCTTGTCTTCCTCCTTCAGAACCTCGAACGACGCCACCAGGTAGAACAAGACCTTGTCGGCTTCCGCATAGTCCGGGAACTCCTCCAGCAAGGCCTCGTATCGGCTCACCGCCGCCTTGTGCAGGCGCAGCTTCTGATTGAATCTTCCCTTCAGAAACTCTGACTCCGCCATCCTCTGGCGAACCGCTCCGATGCGCTCACGCGCCTGAGGGGCGTACTCGCTGGTCGGAAACACCCGGATCACGTCTTCAAACGCCTCCATCGCTTTACGGGTGATCGACTGATCCCGATCGGGCGGTCGCATCCGCTTCTCGAGGCTGGCAGCGATCTGGAACTGGACGTAGTCGGAACGTCTACTGGTGGGGAAACGGTTCTGAAAATCCCGGTACTTGGCCTCCGCCTTGAGAAAGTTCTGCGAGCCGCCTTGCAGAAAAAGGGCATCGGCGACGAGCAGAAGCGCCTCCCGGCCGATCGCCGAGTTCGGCTCGACCTCGAAGGCGTGCTGGAAGTACTCGCGGGCCTGACCGAACTTGCCATCCTCGACCAGCGCCTTACCCTTCTCCATCGATTCCTCGGCGGATAGCCTCAACAGGGGATCTTCTCGCTCGCCACCGCCACACGCCGAGGCCAGAGCGATCAGGATCAAGATGAATAGACTGCGCTTCACTCGATGTCCTCCGCCAGTCGCCGCAAGCGTGAAATCGCTTCCGCCGGCTCGGCACTCTTGAGAACCGAAGAACCGGCGACTGCAAGGTTCGCGCCGGCCTCGGCCACCATTCGAATGTTGTCGGGCCCAACACCTCCGTCAACGCCCATCGAAACCGCGAGTTGCGTCCGATCCAGGATCGCCTCGAGGCGACCCATCTTCTCGAGCACCTCCGGAATGAAAGCCTGCCCCGCAAACCCAGGATTGACCGTCATGAAAAGCACGAAGCTCGTCAGGTGCAAGCTGTCGGTCAGTCCCTCGACGGCGGTAGCAGGGTTGATCGCGATTCCGGCCTCGACTCCCGCCTCGCGAATCCTGCGCAGGACTCGATCCATGTGCGTGACAGCCTCCCAATGCACCGCCAGCCGGGCCGGACGCACCGCGAGGTAGTCGTCCAGCAACACCTCGGGATCGGAGACCATCAGGTGGATGTCGAAGGGCACGTCGGTGTGCCTGGCGAGGTCCGCGATGACCGGAGCGCCAAATGTGAGGTTGGGCACGAAGTGACCGTCCATTACGTCCAGGTGCAGAAAATCAGCTCCCCGGCAGCGCTCCGCCTCCAGAGCCATCCGTGACAGGTCGCCCGCGAGCAATGACGGCGCTATCTGCATCACCCCTCTGCGTCTACCTGTGTGACCACCAGGGAAACGACGTCCGACCTGCGCAGAGGGTGCCCCGGCAGCGGGTGTTGCCTCAAGATGATTCCCGGCGAAATGCCTTCGTAGGACTCGAACTTCACGCTCCCCAATCGTATGGCACGCCGGTCGAAATAACGCCGCACGTCCGAGTAGCTCCGATATACGAGATCCGGCATCAGAAATAGGTTCTCGCGATCCTCGAGGTTCAGATACAGATCGACATCGCTGCCGCGGCTGACGTTGGTTCCAGCCGGAGGGTCCTGGGTCACCACGGTACCGGGCCGACTGCTGCTGCCAAACACGCTGGCCACCCGGCCGAGGGCCAGTCCGGCCGCGGCAAGCGTCACCTGCGCAGCCTGGAGGGCCCGCTCGGAAACGTCGGGCACGATTGCGACCTCCTGCCCAAGCGATACGACCGCCTTGACCGCGGCCCCGCGCTTGACCAGGGAGCCCGCTCGCGGCTCCTGTCTGACGACGTGTCCCTCGGGGACCGACTCGTCATACCGGGCTCGTTCGTCCCACTCGAGCGTCAACCCCTGATCTCTGACCTGGGCTTCGGCCTCAGCCTGTGAAACGCCCCCCAGGTCCGGCACCGCGGTGACTCCGCTGCGAACGAAGAAGCTGAACGAAAAGTAGCCGGCGGCGACGAACACACCCGCGAGCAGCCCGGCGTAGGCCAGCCACGCCAGCCATCGCGCCGGATGCGCCGAGGCGCTGCGCAGTTTCTTGATACGACTCACGAGCCAGCATCCGCCGGTTCGAGCCCCCGGGGGATCTCGAACCGCCAGGGACAGGTCAGTTGACCCAGCGATCCACCAGTCGGTTGATGACCTTGCGGGGATAATTGATGGTGGACGACACGCGGGGAAGCGCCGACAGCGCGGCCCGGGCTCCCTCACCGGCCGAGGGCGCCGGATTGGCGATCCACACCACTCTCTGGTCGCGCGCCACCAGGACCATAACCGCGGTTTCAGAGGCTCCTTCCCCCTCCGCCACACCATAGGAGGAAGAGAGCTTACGGTCGTCGCGCAGCAGCGGAAAGCCCAGACCGAGCTCGCGCTGCAGAGCCTTCAGCCCGTCGAGCGCAGCCGGCGAGACTCCCAGCAGCTTGACTCCAGCCTTGGCAAGATCGAGCTCGAGGCCCTTCAGCTCGAGCAGGTCCGCTCGCGCTCGCTCGGATTCGGCATCGCCAAAAAAGTAGAGCAAAACCGGTGTCCGCGGCACCTCATCGCGGAGCATCAGGATCACGTCCTCGGTGGAAGCCAGATCGAAGTTGGGAGCGTGATCTCCCACTTGAAGGACTCGACGCATCACAGAACCTCCAAGATCAAGAACCGGGGAGTAGGCCTTCCGGAATGACCTTGCGCAGATCGAAGTAAATCACCATCACCATGAGCATGATGATCAGAACGAAACCGACCTGGTTGAAGCGCTCCTTCAGAGTCAGCGAGAGATCCCGCCGGAACAAACTCTCGACCAGGAGAATCGCGATCTGCCCGCCGTCGAGCACCGGAACCGGCATGAGATTGAGTATCGCGATGCTGATGCTGATTAACCCCATCAGATGAAGGAGGTTGCGAAATCCCGAACGCGCCGCGGCGCCGCTCAACGCGGCGATCTGGATCGGGCCGGACAACGCACTCTTTGCCGCCAGCCGCCCGGAGAAGATCTTGCCCAGCACCGAGAAGGTCTGACGGGTAACGTCCCAATTGAAACGGCAGCTCTGAACGACGGACTCGAACGGTCCGTAGCGCTGGAAGGACGTCGAGGCCAGGCTCACTCCGATCCAGCCCTTGCCTTCGTTGTCTCTGGGCACCACAGTCAAGGTCAACGGCTCGCCGTCTCGAAGGACCTCGAGCACGATCGGTTCACCAGGCCGTTCGGACAGGTACTCCACAAAATCCCGCTGGCCGCTCAAGGGCCGGCCGTCGACGACCCTGACCTCATCGCCCACGAGGAGCCCGGCGGCCTCGGCGGGATCGCCCGCAAAAAGCCCCGCGACTCGCGGCAGCATCTCCGGAAAAACGCCGGCGTCGCCGAACTCGTACTTGGGGACGGTATCCGGCACCACGGTCGCGGTCCTTAGCTCGCCCTGGCGCTCGAACTCGAGCTCGAGCGGCTTGCCGGGCGAGGTCAAGACCGCGAACCGCACCTCCTCCCAGCGCGTCACCGGCTCCTGGCCGATCTTCTTGACCACATCGCCGGGCTCCAGTCCCGCGAGATCGGCCGGTGACTCGGGACGGACGCTGCCAACGACCGAAGGAAGATCGGGAGGCGCCGCGACTTCGATTCCGACCATGAACACCACGGCGACCAGAGCGATCGCAAGAACGATGTTCATCGCCGGTCCCGCGAGGTAGACCACGATCCGCTGCCAGCGGGGCTTGTTCAGGAACTCTCCCGGATCGTCACCCACCTCGCCGGGATCTTCGCCACTCAGCTGCACGTATCCCCCAAGAGGGACCAGAGACACCCGATATTCGGTGCCGCCTCGCTCGAAACCCCAGAGACGCTTGCCGAAGCCGAGCGAGAACACGTGCGCGTGCACCTTGAAGAACTTCGCGGCCAGCAGATGACCGAACTCGTGCACGAAGATGATCACCCCCAAGGCGAAGATGAACGCGGCCGAGTTACTGAGAAAGGTGATCATCGGATTTTCGGGCCGGACGGCCCGCAGAGGGCGCCCATAATACACCGGAGGGCATCCGACGGCTCACGGCGCGGGCCAAGTCGTGTCCGCCGGGCTTTTCGAGGCCCGGTCGCCTCGCCGCCATGAAGCCTGGTGCTGAGTGCTAGTCGAGCGCCAAGCGAACCACGAGCTCGAGGACCGGAGCCGCCAAGAACAGGGAATCCAG
Source organism: Thermoanaerobaculia bacterium (assembly GCA_945787635.1). Taxonomy (GTDB): domain Bacteria; phylum Acidobacteriota; class Thermoanaerobaculia; order Multivoradales; family JAHEKO01; genus CALZIK01. The sequence goes on from CALZIK010000172.1 coordinate 52,427, forward strand.
CCGATCGAGCATGCCTCCGTGACCCGGAAGCAACGTGCCGGAGTCCTTGACTCCGGCCGCCCGTTTGAACAGGGACTCGACGCCGTCGCCGATCTGGCCTGCGGTCGAAATCAAGGCGCCGGTGAGAAGAAGGCTCGGCGCCACCGCCTCCAGACGCCACCAACTCCACACGCCCGCCGCCGCGACACCCAGCAGAAGGCCCCCGATCGCGCCCTCCCAGGTCTTGTTGGGGCTGATTCGAGGAGCGAGCTTTCGTCTGCCCCATCGGCCTCCGATCAGAAAGGCTCCTGTATCCGTAAGCCAAAGGACCGCCAGGAGAAAAACCACCCACCAGGGATCGCGGCTCCGGAGCTGGTCGATGGCGAACACTGGAGCAGACAAGTAGATCGTCCCGAAAACCAGCAGCCATAACGACGTCGCCCGTTCGCGCAGATCTCCCCGGCTCCGGAGCGCCACGAGGGACGTCGCGAGAACCAGAGCGACGGCGAGAAGCAACAACCGCCCGGCGGCGTCCAACCCGAGGCGTGGCGCGATCGCGGGCTCGGCAAGAAGCAGCGCGGCCACTAGAACGAAAACCGGCAGCCACCCGACGGCCTGCCCGGCGCCGCAGCCGGTACCCAGCTTCGCCAACTCGACGGCCGAGATCAGGCACAGGACGAGAATGACCGCGAAGAAACCGACCCGGGACAACAGAAACAGAGCTGCCAGAGCCAGCGGCGCGCCGACCGCCGCCGTCAGGACGCGCTGCATTCTTGTCGCCGGCCCGAAACGCTCACAAGCCTAGACCGAGCGGGTGTCGCAGACGTCGTCCTCCGAATCGGATTGCAGTCCGCCGAAGCGGCGATTGCGAGTCTGAAAGTCGAGAATCGCCTGGATGAGATGTCCGCGGCGAAAGTCCGGCCACAGGGTGTCGATCACACAGATCTCGGAATAGGAGATCTGCCAGAGGAGAAAATTGCTGATTCGCATCTCCCCGGAGGTCCGAATGAGCAAATCGGGATCAGGCAGACCTGACGTATACAGGTAACGACCCAGCGTTTCCTCGTCGATGTCGGTGCCCTTGCCCTGCGCCCAATCGGCCACGATCTGCCGGCAGGCGTCCACGATCTCCATGCGTCCCGAGTAGTTGAGCGCGATATTGAGCCGCAAGCCGCGACAATCACGGGTTGCCTGCTCCGCTCGCTCGATCAGGGACACCACCGAGGGATCGAGCTCGCGCCAACGCCCGAGCACCGTCAGGCGAATGTCGTTCTCGACCAGGTTGGAGAGCTCCTTGAGAAGGTACTCCTTGAGGAGATTCATCAAGGTCCAGACTTCGTAACGCGGCCGTTTCCAGTTCTCGACCGAAAAGGCGTAGAGGGTCAAGACCTCGAGCCCCAACTCGGCGGCCCCTTCGATCGTGTCTCGAACCGCGGCGACGCCCGCTCGATGGCCCTCGACCCGCGGCCGACCGCGCTCCTGAGCCCATCGCCCGTTGCCGTCCATGATGACGGCGACATGCCGGGGCAGGACTTCCGAATCCAGCTTGCGCGCCAAACTCTCGTCGGCAGATCCCGGCTCTGCCAGTTGCACCAGCTTCTTCATAGGGAGGAAAGACTCGCTTACCGAGCCCTTAATCTAGCACACCCGGGGTACTACTCCGATGCGAAGCCCTCGTAGGAAACCCTCTCCAGGACCAGGCCCTGGGGCGGAGCGGTGGGGCCCGCCAGCGACCTCGGTCCACCGCTGAGGAGCTCGCTGAACCGAGCCGGATCCCGCTTTCCCACACCGACCTCGACAAGGGTGCCGGCCAGGGCTCGCACCATTCCGCGCAAGAAACCTTCCCCTTCGATCTGGAAAACGAGCCCGTGAGGGCCCTCGAGCAACTCGGCCGCGAAGATTCGTCGCCGCGGGTCGGTGTGAGCGCCGCCGCTCAGCGCAAACGCCGAGAAGTCGTGACGTCCGATCAGGGCGAGGGCCGCGGTTCGCATGGCCCCGACGTCAATTCTCGGGTCGACTTGGATCGCGAACAAACGCTCGAGCGGTGACAGAACGGACACCGGAACCATCCGATAGGAATAGAGCTTGCGGCTCGTGCTCTTGCGGGCGTGGAAGCCTTCAGGCATCCACCGGGCCTTCAGTACTCGTATGTCCGGGGAAAGATGCCGATTCGTGCCGTGGACCAGCGCCCTTTCCGGAAGCTCGAGGACCGCCGAGGCATCCGTTTCATCGGCGGACGCCACGAGATGGGCGACCTGCCCTCGCGCGTGGACTCCGGCGTCCGTGCGACCGGCCCCGACAACTCGAATCTGCTTTCCTGCCAATCGAGAGAGCGCCTCTTCCACGCGCTGCTGGATGGTGACCGCGTTGGCCTGGCGTTGCCAGCCGGCGAAGTCGGTTCCGCGGTAGCAGAGGGTCAGGATCCGGACCATCGCCTCTCCACCAGCCGAATCGACGCATATGGAGCCCAGAGCGCCAGGAAGATCCAGGGCATCAATGGAATATCGGTGAATTGCGGAACGTAGGCCAGAATCGCCGAACCGCAGAGCACCAGCCAGGCCGCGCGGCACTCGAGCGCGGCGAACGGCAGGAGCCAGAGCAGATACCAGGGGTACACCGTCGCCGAGCACAGCAGCATGGCTTCGAATCCGAGCCCAGTCGCCGTCTCCGGTTCTTGCCGGCGCCAGGCCCTGATCAGCAAGACCGCAAGCAGCACCGCCAGCAACAGACGTGCATGCATTCGCGGGTAGTTCCAGAGATAAAACCGGTTCCAGTAGTCATGCTCGCCGGTGCGCTCTTTCAGCCGCTCGAGCACACTCTCCCCGATCGCGCGAGAGCCCGCGGCATCGAAAACTCGCCAGAGCGGCTCGTAGATCGGGCCGTTGAACTCCCACGACGAGCCGAAACGAACATAGCCCGACGGTACGCCCCCGGCCGGCACGAACACAGGGGCGAAGGCGAAGCCCAGAACCACCGCCGCGAGACCGCCGAAAAGCCACGGCCGCCCGCTCTGCCTGAGCCAGGCCGGAATCATGATCAAGGGGACCAACTTGGCCAAAATCGCCGCCGCGGCAGCCAGCGCGGCCGTGGCGGCGTCTCGCTTGACCGCCAACGCCCAAACCACAACCAGCACCAGGCACACACCCAGGGCGTCGACATGCCCCATTCCAGCTGTCTCGAGCACGACGAGGGGGTTCCACGCGTACCAGAGCGCCGCGCCCCGGCCTTGGCCCCGAGCGACCGCGATCCGGCAGAGAACAAGGCAGCCGACCAGATCGGCGCCGATCAGGATGAGCTTCCACGCCAGAACCGGCAAAGGGAATCTCGAGGCGAGCCCGAACAGCGTGAGGGCCAGCGGCGGATATACGGTGGCGACGTCGCGATGGTCGAGGTCGTTCCAGCCGTCGTCGCGCAATGGCTCGAGTTGCGGGGCAGCGGGCGCGAGCTCATAGGGGTTGAAACCCGCTCCCGCGACCTTGCCGTCCCAGACATACCGGAGGACATCGCCGGAAAGGGTTGGAGGCAGCAGCAGCAGGAGCAAGCGCAGTGCGGCCGCGGTCACGAGGATCGCCAGAGTCGAGGGCACCGGCCGCCAGCGGCGCGCCCATCCCAGCAGCAGCAGGGCCAAAGCGAACCAGAACAGCGTGGCACCAAGATTCGCGGCCAGATCCCAGGTCGCCAGAAGGCCCACGTACGGCAGCAGCAATCCGAGATAACGTAGCCGGTGCATTCCGGAATCGAGGTTCACCTCGGACAACCCGGGAAATCCGCCCCGATCCCAACCCCAAGCCCGAACCCGTCCTCGACCCAGACACAGGCCCAGAAATGCCGAGCGCCCTCGCACAGCTGATCTTGATCGCCTATTACTCGACGCTGGGGGTGCTCGCGTTGTACGGAGGGCATCGGCTGGTGCTGGTCGTCCTCTACTATCGTACACGCCGCCTCGAGGTTCCACGGCCTGCCCCGCCGAACGAATGGCCCAGGGTTACGGTCCAGCTCCCGCTCTACAACGAGATGTACGTCGCCGAGCGGCTGATTCGGACGGTCAGTGCTCTCGACTATCCCGCCGACCGGCTGCAGATCCAGGTCCTCGACGACTCCAGCGACGAGACCCGCGAGATCGTCGCTCGGACGGTCGCCGAGCTGCGCGCCTGCGGAGGCGACATCCAGCACATCCGTCGCGCGAATCGGATCGGCTTCAAGGCCGGCGCTCTCGAGCACGGCCTCGACTCCGCCACCGGCGAATTGATCGCGATCTTCGACGCCGACTTCGTGCCTCACCGGAGCTACCTCAAGGAGATCGTGCCCTACCTCGCCGACCCGAAGACCGGCTCGGGGCTGGGCATGGTGCAGGCGTGCTGGGAGCACCTCAATCGCGATTACTCCCTGTTGACCCGCATCCAGGCGATCTTCCTGGACGGCCACTTTCTGGTCGAACACGCGGCTCGCCATCGTAGTGGTTGCTTTTTCAACTTCAACGGCACCGCCGGAATCTGGCGCAAGCAGGCGATCCTGGACGCCGGCGGCTGGCAGCACGACACGCTGACCGAAGACCTCGACCTCTCCTACCGGGCGCAGCTGGCCGGCTGGCGCTTCTTGTTCCTGCCCGACCTCAAGGTCTCGGCCGAGCTGCCGGTCGATATCAACGGCTTCAAGCGCCAGCAGTTCAGATGGGCGAAGGGCTCGATTCAGACCGCCCGCAAGCTCCTGCCTAGGATTCTGCGGGCGCCGGTGGCGTGGAAGATCAAGGCCGAAGCCTTCGTACATCTCACCAACAACGCGAGCTATCTCTTGATGGTGCTGCTGTCTTTGCTGGTGTTCCCGGCAATGGTCTTGCGGCGAGGCTCACCGATCACGACCCTGCTTGTCTTCGACCTGCCGTTGTTTCTGTGCGCTACGGCCTCGGTGCTCGCCTTCTACGCCACCAGCCAGATCTCGGGGCGTGCCGGTGCCTCCGGACGACTCGGTCAGCTGGTGCCTTTGATGGGCGTTGGAATCGGACTCGCGATCAACAATTCGCGCGCGGTTCTTCAGGGCCTTTCCAAGGACGTCGGCGTCTTCGAACGCACGCCCAAATACAAGATCGAGTCACGGCGAGACAACTGGCGCAGCAAGAAGTACCGGGTCAGGACAAACCTCGGCACTACGCTCGAGGGCGCCCTGGCGGCCTGGTTCATCGTGGTCTTCCTGCTCGCCTTGCAGTGGGGAATGTGGTCATCGCTTCCCTTTCTCTACTTGTTTCTCCAGGGCTACTGCTACATGTACTTCCTGTCGTTGCTCTCGGGCGGCCTGGGAAGCGGTGCTCCGGCGCCGGCCGTGCGCCAGGCGCCGGCCGACAGCGGCGGAGAGGCCTAGCGCCATGCAGCCCGACC
>CALZIK010000173.1 GCA_945787635.1 Thermoanaerobaculia bacterium
CCAGGCCGCGGCGCGCGGGGGGTCCGCCCGGCGTCGGGCGCGGCAGGGGTACGTCGAGGTCCTTCGCGGCCTCGGGCGGGGCGAGGACCTCGACGTCACGGTGGCGCGGCTCGTCGATTGGGAGGCCGAGACCACCGGCGGGGACTTGAAGAAGAACCTGCAGACCATGAGGGCCGCGCAAGTAGAGGTGCTCCGAGAGTTGGTGAAGGTGGATCGCGAGACCCTCGTGCCGGTCTTCGAGCTTCATCGAAGCGCTTACAGAGAGCATTTTCGCAGGCGCGGCTTCGGACTCGCCGGGCACAGCCGCCTTCTCGCGACGACCGTGGTCGAGACCTGGCTCGCGACCCTAGGAGAGGACGAGGATCCCGGCTGGGTCGCTGACGGCCTGGCGAGCCTGGGGCAAACCGCCGACCGGCATCGCATGTTCGCCGCGAGCCAAGGTCTCCTCGAGCGGGCGGTCGAGATCGAGCCCGGAAACCGGCCGGCGCGGCTGCTGCTGGCCATGCTCTACGAAAAGCTCGGCGAGTACGAGGCAGCCCGGTACCATCTGGAAGCGCTGGTGTCGGCGGCACCCGCGCACGCCGAGGGGTGGCTCAGACTGGCGACCCTCCAGCGGCGCCTGGGTCGGCCGGAAGAGTGCGAAGCGGCCTTGGGTCGTGTGATCGGCCAGCGCCCGGCAGGCTGGATTCTCTCGCTCGCATATCAAACGCTCGCCCAGGAGCTCTTCGACCGGGAGAGCTTTGGTGAGGGACTCCGCTTCCTCGATGAGGCCGAGATGCTGTTGCCGGGCGATCCGGCTCTCGGCTTGGCGAGGGCCTACGCTCTGGATCGGCTCGGTCGAGGTCGAGAGGCGGTCGAGGCGCTCGACCGCGTCGGTTCATCGTCTCCTGACGTCGTCTCGTCACGTCTTCACTATGTGGATTCCGGCTCAGAGGTGGCTAGGCGGGTCGCAGCCGGCTTGCGGCGTGGCCTGATCGTCCGGCAGCTGCGGCTAGGGCACGCCCTGACGACCGCTTTCGGAGAGCCGGTGTGAGCTTGCTCTCGAGGAGAGCGTTCGCGATCGCGGTGGCCGGGCTCGCGGTTCTGGGAATTCCACGGCTTGAACCCTCGGCCCGGGCCCAGGAAGATCGGCTCGAAGACTCGTTGGTTTTTTTCCTTTCGCCGCGGCCGAACGAGACCGTGTTCGGCGAGGTGGAGATCGAGATCGAGGCTCTGTACGAGGGGGTCACCGAAATCGTGGTGCTGGTGGACGGCGCCGAGGCGGGCCGTTTGCGGCGCCCGCCCTACGAGATCACCGTATCGCTGGGCGACGATTACGGCTCGCACCGGTTCGAGGCGATCGCCCATGGCCGCGACGGCGAGCTCGGGAGGACGGTGCGCGAGACTCCAGGGATCGAGGTGGACGACAGACTCGATCTCGAGCTCCAGCAACTGTATGTGACTGTCGAGGCCCGCGACGGCGACACCCGTGGATTGAGGGCGTTCGACTTCGAGGTTCGAGACCAGGGCACGGTCCAGGAGATCGTCACCTTCGAGGGAGGAGACGCGGCTCTCACCGTGGCGCTTCTGATCGACGCCAGCGACAGCATGGCGGGCGGTCGGCTCGAGGCCGCCCTCTCCGGTGCGCGGGCCTTTTTTGGGGGTATGCGCGAGCTGGACGAGGCGGCCATCTTTTTGTTTGCCGATGTGCTCCGCTGGAAGACACCGTTCTCTCAGAACCCGCTGGAACTCGGCGACCGTCTCGAGGCGGTGTCTTCGCGGGGCGGATCGGCGATCAACGACGCACTTTTCAGGGGCCTGAGGCAGCTCGAACGTCGGCAGGGTCGACGGGTCATCATCCTGCTGTCGGACGGGGTGGATATTCACAGCCTGCTCGATATCGACCAGGTCACCTGGGTGGCTCGCCGGAGCCGCTCGGTGATCTACTGGATCGAGCTTCGAGAGGGCCGCAGCGACGGATTGGTGACCTCGCACTGGCGCAACCGCGAGAACCACGGTGCAGAGATCGAAGGTCTGCGCCGTCTGGTCGCCGAGACCGGAGGGCGCATCGTTCCCATCTCGAGCCCGGATCGGGCGTCCGAGGCGTTCTCGGTGATTCTGGAGGAGTTGCGGGCGCAGTACGTCCTCGGCTACTACCCCTCGGCCAACCGCGGGGACGGCCGCTGGCACCGCGTGCGAGTCAAGCTCGACCGCCCGGGCTTCAAGGTCCGCACGCGCGGCGGTTACGTCGACTACTGAGGAGCCGAATCGGGCCCGACGTGCGGCTCGAGCTTCGGCCACAGCCGCCCCATGAGGTTCGTCTTCACTTTTTCGGAGCGCAGGGCTCGACCGCCGGTGACCTTTTCGCGCCACAAGAGAGCCCCGTCCGGGCTGTAGCCCTCGACTTCGACGAACTCGCGGAATCCCCATCGGCTGCCGACCAGGATCAGTTTCGACCTGCCGAGATCCCTTACCCGGGTGAGCAGATAGCCTACGACAGCGTCACGGCCTCTGAGGGCCTGGCCGGGTGTGGCCTCGAAATCTGACGCAATGCCCCTGGAGGAGAGGAAGCCCTGGACCTGGAGGCCCGCCTCCTCGGCCGCTTCGAAGGGCGTGCCGAAAGCTCCGACCAGGACGCCGGACGCGGTGACTGCAGGGGTGGCGGCAGCTGCCTTTGGAACCGGGTCGGTCGGAACCGCGGGCGCCGCGATGGACAGGACCGTGTCCGGCTGAGGAGCCTCAGACTCGGGCTTGGTCACAGACGCCGACGCCGCCTCGGCGACAGCGGGCGTGCCTGGCGCGGTCGGGCCTTCGAGCAGGGCCCGCAGAAGGGCAAGCTCGGTCACGGCGTCGACGGCGGGCGCCGTGTCGCCGAATTCGGCTGCCAGCCGCTCATAGGCGGCGCGGGCGGACGACCAGTTCTTTGCCGCCACCTCCAGCCGGCCCAGCCAGTGAAGGGCCGCTGCTCGGTCGTCTCTGGCTCCCTCGGGCGAGCCCTCGGTTCCGAGAACACGATCGATCAGGTCTCTGGCTTCTCCTTGCCGATCGGCGTTGATCAGTGACCGGAGCTCTTCGTCGATTCCTCCCCACGCCGGGCCGGCAAAGAGAGCCAGGACGAGGCAAGGAACGCACCGCATGAGCCTCATGGTTGCGCCAATCTATCAAAGCCCGCCCCGGCGGCCGCTCTTCGAAACGGCTTTGCAAGCGCGGAGCATGCTATCGAGCCGTGGTAGCCTGACCGCGGTCGTGCAAGCCTCCCGACTCGATATCGGTCTCGCTGGCGAAGGGACGTTCCGCTGGGTAGCCGTGGAGATGAGTCTGGCTCTCGAAGAAGCGAGGCGCCGACTCGATCTGTCGCCGCTCGCCTCGGTGGCGCTCGGAAGGGCCCTGGTCGGCGCGGTGCTTCTCCAGCGCCTATCGTTCAAGGTGCCGGCGCGACTGATTCTCGAAGTCGAGGGCGACGGCCCGCTCGGATCCGTCCGGGCCGAAGTCGAGCGTTCCGGGCGGGTACGCGGAACGGTCTCGAGCCCCCGAGTGGAGTCGGGTAGCGAGACCTTTCGCATCGCCGACGCGTTCGGAACGGGCTCGCTCATCGTAACCCGAGAGAACGCCGGAAAACGCTACACCAGCCGGGTGAATCTGGTTTCGGGCGAGCTGGGCGACGACCTGACCCACTATCTGGAGCAAAGCGAGCAGATCCGCTCCGCCGTGTTGCTCGGCGTCCTGCCCTTGCCGACGGGAATCGGCGCCGCGGGTGGGCTGATAGTCGAAGCGCTTCCCGGCACCGATGACGAGGCGCTTTTCCAGCTCGAGACCAACATCCGGTCGCTCGAGGGGGTGAGCACGCATCTCAAGGAAGGCGGTGTCGCTCGTCTCCTGACGGCGACTTTCGACGGCTTTGCGATCGAGACACTCGAGCACCAGGAACTCGAGTACCACTGCCGATGCGATCGGTCCCGACTCCTGGGGTACCTGAGAGAGTTGGGGCGGGAGGATCTGAACGATCTGGCCGAGGATGACGGAAGTTGCGAGGCGGTGTGCTCTTTCTGCGGTAACCGGTACCTCTATACGGGAGACGAGCTGCTCGGCGCCCAGGCGCCGGTCCTCTAGCGATGCCGGATCACGTCGTCGTTGTCGGCGCCGGTCCGGCCGGCGCGACCTGCGCATTGAGGCTGGCCGAGGCCGGAGTAGGCGTGACGATCGTGGACCGCTCGGCGCCGCCCCGGTACAAGACGTGTGGAGGCGGCATCGTCGGCCGGGCGCTGGCCGAGCTCGGCGTCGATGTGAGCGACACCGTGGAGCGGCGGTGCCATCGTCTTCGCCTGATACTTGCGGATGCCGGGATCGACCGGTACGTCGAGCGGCCCGAGCCGCCGGTGGTCATGACGATGCGCTCGGAGTTCGATGCCCGTCTCGTCGAGGCCGCTGTCTGCGCGGGGGCGCAACTTCGAGCGCCTCTGGCGGTCACTGGGCTCCGCCATACTCCAGACGGGATCGAGCTCGACACCGGCGAGGACAACCTCGCCGCTTCGTGCGTGGTCGCCGCGGATGGGGCGGGCGGCCGGGTCGCACGCCTGGCGGGCTGGGGGCCGCCGAGGCGGACTATTCCCGCGATCGAATCCGAGATTCAGGTCGAGGAGGCCGTCTTCGAGAGATTCGCCGACGCGGCCCGATTTGATTTCGGCCTGGTTCCCTCCGGTTACGGATGGGTGTTTCCCAAGCGCCGGCATCTTTCGGTCGGGTGTCTAGCGACCGCGCCACCGCCTGGCGGCCTGGTCCGTCAGTTTGAAGCCTATCTGAGCGCCTTGGGCCTGGCCGGGGTTGAGCGGCGGGAGGATCACGGGTTCGTGATTCCGACCCGGCCGCGTGGCCGGCGTCTGGCTCGAGGTCGAGTCTTGCTGGTGGGTGACGCAGCTGGGCTCGCCGACCCCGTGACCTGCGAGGGAATATCCAACGCCATCCGGAGCGGCGCCCTGGCCGCTCGGGCGGTGCTGGAGGAGCGGGCTCAGCCGTCGCGGGCGAGTGCCCGGTATCAGACGCTTCTGGAGCGGCTCATCCTCCCAGAACTGAGGATCGCCCGCTGCCTCGCGCCTCTTCTCTACGAGCACCCGCGCGTGCGGAGGTTCGTCTTCAGCCGGCTCGGCCGCCCGCTGAGTGAAGCGCTGACCGACGTGTTTACCGGAAGACGCACATACAAGGACCTGGTGACCGGCTGGTCCACCTACAGACATCTCCTCGGCGGCCTTATCCGAGGTGGACGGGAAGCGGAGGCCTGAAGCTGCGCAAGCTCCTCATCGCCGCCCTGGTTCTGGTCGCCGGATGGATCGCCTTCGACTGGACCACCGACGACGCCCGCCGCATCCAGCGACGGTTGGCAAAGCTCCAGAAACTTGCGGCGAAATCCCCTGTCGAGACCCAGTTCCAGGGAGCCGGCAAGGCCAAAAAGATCGCCGACCTCTTCGCCTCGAACTTCGAGCTTCGCGCCGAGTCCGAGAACTTCGCCACCTCCAGCCGCCAGGATCTCATCCGTGGCATCCTGAGCTATCGCGCGCGTACCGCGACGCTGACCGTCGCGGTCGGCCGGGAGGATCTCTTTGTCGATCCCAGCGGCCGGAGCGCGACCCACTACGCTTACGTCGAGTTCATCAACGACCTCGGCGACCTTGCCGGCGCCGAGCTCTATCCGGTTCGTATCGAGTGGGTGAAGGAGGACAGCGCGTGGCTGATCGCGAAGCTCGAGGTGCTGCGCGAGGAACCTGTGGCGGTCGACCTCTCTGTCGACCGTCTCATCCTCCGTTTGTAGCGGTGGACGTCCCTGTCGACCGAATCTGACGTTTGAGCGCCTATAGTGGGCCGCCGGTGGTCGATATCGAGGTTCAGTTCTGTAGCGGTCGACGTTCCTGTCGACCGAATCTGAGGTTCAGGTTGTAGCGGTCGACGTCCCTGTCGACCGAATCCGAGGTTCAGGTTGTAGCGGTCGACGTCCCTGTCGACCGAATCTGAGGTTCAGGTTGTAGCGGTCGACGTCCCTGTCGACCGAATCCGATGTTCAAGCGGCGATAGTGGGCCGCCGGTGGTCGATA
>CALZIK010000174.1 GCA_945787635.1 Thermoanaerobaculia bacterium
AGTACGCCGAGAACCATCGCAAACAGATTGACGGTGGACTTGACCATTCTCGTCTCCATGCTGTGGACAGCTCGTATCCCAAAGAGCATACACGTGCGCGCGGTTGCGTGGTGCCACGCCTGCAGGATGGAGACAGCGCCCCATAGGCCGACAAGGGGGACGGGTCCTAAAAGTCGCCCGTATCGCGGCCCAGAGAGCGATCCCAGGCGCTTCTCTTCTATCGCTGGACGCGGGAGGATCTTTCCTAAAACGGCACGGTCTCCAACGCCAGCTCGGTGCGGTCGGTGCACGGAGTCATCCAGAACCCGTTCCGGTACCTCGTCGTGGTGATCATGATCCTGCGCTCGCGGTGGTGGCTCGGCGAAGAGCTCGCCGAGGGTTCGAGCCGAGCCGCCTAGGCCCTACTCCCGGTTCAGCTTCTGAAACGCCAGCCAGCCCTTGGCTTCGGTGTCGCCCTGGGCGGCGGCCTGCTGGTACCAGTAGATGGCGCGCTCGAGGTCGGGTTCGATCAACCTCTCCCCGTCCATCGTCAGTCCGTTCTCGGACTGCCGTGCCATGTACAGCAGCGCGTAGATGAACCCTTCCCCGGCCGAAGACTCCATCCATTGAACGCCGGCTGCCGGATCGCGCGGCACGCCTCGACCCTCGAAGTGCAGATGCGCCAGGTGGTACATGGCCAGGCCCTGGCCGCCGGCGGCCGCCTTCCGGTACCACTCGACCGCTGTACGCATGTTGCGCGGCACGCCGTCGCCGCGGGAGTGCATCTCGCCGAGACGGGTCATGGCGCCGGCAGCGTTACCGGCCGCCGCCAGGCGAAAGTACTCGAGCGCCTTGTCGGTGTCGCGCCGCCGTCCGCGGAGCGCACCGAGGTAGGCATCGCCCACACGCTCCACCGCTCGCAGGTTTCCCAGGCGCGCCGCCTTCTCGTACCAGTCGATGCCGACCTCGGGATCGCCCGGAACGCCGGTCCCCGAGTGGTACATCCAGCCCAGGTTGAACATCGACCACTGGTTGCCGCCCGCGGCGCCGCGCTGGAACCAGGGAAGAGCCGCAGCCGGCTGTTCAGGCCGGCCTACACCGAAGGCGTAGCTCGCGCCGATCAGGTACTGGTCTTCCGGAGTCTTGTCCTTGATCGCCTCGACCTCGGCGAGCGCGGCCGGTGCCGCGCGGCGCGCGGCCGGGAGATCGGCGTCGAAGCCACAGGCGCCGAGCGTCTGGAGGATCGCGACTCGAAACCGCGAGCGCGGGTCACCGGTGACGGCGGCTTCCAAGAAGAGCTCGCGCGATCGCTCGTTGTCGATTCGCCCCGCGGTGCCCGAACAATGCGCTTCGGCTCGCTCGCGAAGCTCGGCACTCGAAGCGGCAGCGGCCGGTGGGAGAGCCATCAGGAAAAAGAGCGCGAGCGCCCCGGTCGCAAGCCCGTGGCGGTGCCTCATCGCCCGTCCCCCTCGGAGGCCTGCTGTTCGCCCAAAAGCGTGTAGGCCCTCTGAAGCTGTTTTTCGATCTCCGGATCGCCGGGCCGCTCGGCGTCGAGCTGGCGCAGCATCTGGATGCCCTCGACCAGCCGGCCCTCGGCGATAAACGCCGACGCGCGCCGAGCCCGGAGACGCGGCGAGGACTGCTCGACGTCGCTCGGCACGCTGTCCAGAACGTCGAGTGCCGAGTCCGAGTTCTCGACCGCCATCCGGAACGCCGCCAGCCGGTCGTGGACCTCGGGGTTCTGCGGGTCGAGCTCGACGAGCGTTTCGAGAGCAACACGGGCACGCTCCGTGTTGTCGGCCTGAACCGCCAGTCGGTAGATCGCATCGTGGAGCAGGCCGTTGTCCGGTTGGCGCGCAACGGCCAGTTCCAGATACTCGAGCGCCGGGGCCACCAGATGGACCTTCTCGAGCCGGGTGGCGACCCACTCCTCGAGCCCTCCGGTCACCCGTAGCTCCGGAGCTCGGCTCGCCGCCTCGTACAATTCCTCGAGCGCCGTGTAGAGCGCTGGCAGTCGGTCGTTGGCGGCCATGAAGTAGCAGTACTCTCGAAACGGGGTACCCGAGAAGTTGAAGTCCGCTTCCAGGAAACGGCGATAGGCCGCCTCGGTCTCGGCCAGATTGCCCTGCGCCCAGGACAGTCGCGCCAGGTGAATGTCGCTCTGGCGATGACGGGCGAGACTCGGCCAGCGGCTCTCGATCGCCTGCATGCGCTCGATCGTGTCGGCGGCTTCGGCGTAGTTGCCCCGGGCGACATAGAGATCCGCCAGCCTGCCGATGTGTGTGTAGCCCTCGCCGCGCGCGCCGCGCCTGGTGAGCTCGTTGAGGAAGCTCTCGAGCTCGCCGTAGGCGCCCATCGACCACAAGGCGTCGCTCCAGTGCTTCTCGTCGAGCACCCGCCGCTGCTTCGGGTTGGTGCTCCGCTGCCAGATCGAAAACAGCTCGCGTCGCTTGTCCTCCCGACCCGATGCCGCGTACAGCCGATCGAGGTTGATCCACAGGTTACCCTCGTGCGAGCCCGATCGGAGCCGCGCCAGCGTCGCCGCCTGGATGAAGTCAGAAGCCTGCGTCTCGGGCCAGACGCGCAGCAGGTACTCGAGGCCGGCGTCGCTGAAGCGCGCGGTGATCGCCCGCAGGCGGTTTTCGTGCGGACCGCCGTGACCGCACGAGTCGTAGAGCGCCACGAACTCGTGCGCGGCCAGACTGCCGTCGAAAGCGGGCGTTTCGAGAGTCCGAACCGCCGTCTCACAGTCGCCCGCGCGCGCTTGGTCGAGTGCTGCCCGGGCGAGGAAGGGGCTGCGTTCGCGCTCCGGGAGGCGCGCGAGATCGGCGGTGTGGGAGGCGTCGCGCGGCTCGCGGTCGAGCTCGGCGAGGGCCGCTTGCG
>CALZIK010000175.1 GCA_945787635.1 Thermoanaerobaculia bacterium
CCAATGGACCGAGTCCCCGTCGAAGACAGGACGGTCGACAGAGACGTCAACCGCTACAACTCACAGCAGGGCAGGACCTTCAAAACCTGTAGCGGTCGACCCCCGTGTCGACCGAATCCAATGGACCGAGTCCCCGTCGAAGACAGGACGGTCGACAGAGACGTCGACCGTTACAACTCACAGCAGGGCGGGCACCTCAAAACCTGTAGCGGCTGACCGCTACAGGCGTCTTCGCAAGGGGCGACCGCGTCCTGGGCCACGGCTCCGCGAGAATGTAGTGGTCGATTACCCGTCGGAACCCCGGGCCCGACGTCTCGGATAAGCTCGGCCTCATGAATCGCGACCAAGCACTGGCTCTGATGCAGGAGAACGTCCAGGCGGAGGGCCTGCGGCGACACATGATCGCGGTCGAGGCGGCGATGGGCTTCTACGCGGAGAAGCTCGGCGAGAACGCCGGCGAGTGGCGCCTCGCCGGCATCCTTCATGACTTCGACTGGGAGATCCATCCGACCCTCGAGGCACACCCGGCCGAGGGCGCGCCGATTCTGCGCGCGGCGGGTTGTCCGGAAACGGTCGTTCAGGCGATTCTCTCGCACAACACCGCCGGCACCGGCGTCGACCGCTCGCGGCCGATCGACTTTGCTCTGCTGGCCTGCGACGAGGTCACCGGGCTGGCCATCGCCTCGACGCTGGTGCGCCCGTCCAAAGACATCCGCGACGTCAAGCTCAAGTCGCTCAAGAAACGCTGGAAGGAGAAGGCCTTCGCCCGCGGCGTCGATCGCGAAGAGGTCGAAGAGGCGACCGCGGATTTCAGCCGTGAGTGCTTCGATGGCAAGCTCGAGTTGTGGGAGCACGTCCAGAACGTCCTCGGCGCGATGCAGGGCGCGGCCGACGAGCTGGGGCTCGACGGGCGCCTCGCCCAGGCCTAGGGTGGCGAACGGCGACCCTGCTTCACGGCCCATAGGGACCCCTGCCGACTCCCGGCAGCGCATCGGTTTCTGGATTTCGCTCATCGGATTCGCCGGCTTCTTGGCGGGCTACCTGGTAGCGGCCTGGCCCAACACCGCCGACGACGCCTACATCACGCTGCGCTACGCCCGCCATTTGGCGGACGGTCTCGGAATCGCCTGGAACCCGGCCGGAGATCCCGGTGTCCTGCCGGTCGAGGGCTACTCGAACTTTCTGTTCGTCCTCCTCGGCGCAGGCTTGATGAAAGTCGGGGTCGCCGATCCGATGGCCTGGCTCAAGGCACTCGGCGGCGCCGCCGCCTTTGGCACGCTTGCCGTGAGCGGCCTGATCGCCCGGCGACGCCACGGACTGATCGCCGCCCTCGTGGTGATTGTCGCCGTCGTCACGCATCCGGGCATGGCGTACTGGGCGGTCTCCGGCATGGAGACGACCGTCTGCCAGTTCCTGGTCGTTGTCGCGGTCTGGGCGACCCTGGCGGCGGCGCAAGAGTCTCGACCCGACCGGGCCGCGCTCCGGCTGCGTCTCGGCGCGGGACTGGCGCTCTTCGGAGCCTCCCTCGCCCGCCCCGAAAGCCCGATCGTTCTCGTCGCTCTGGTCGCCTTCGTGCTCGTCGCGACTCGACACCGGGGCGCGCCGCGGCGAGTTCGAGGGACTCTTCAAGTGGTGGTCCCATTCCTCGCGCTCTACCTGCCCTACACCGCGTGGCGGGTCTGGTACTTCGGCCGCTGGCTCCCGAACTCGGCGGCTTGCAAGGCCGGGTACGCGACCGATCCGGTCTATCTGGCGCGTGAGTTCCTCGGCCATGCGTGGCCGTTCCTGGCGCTGGCCATTGTGGGAGTCCTTCTAGAAGAACGGCACGAGCGTCGCCGCGATTACGTGCTACTCCTCGGAATCCCGGTCCTCTACCTCGCCACCTTCTATGGTGTCGATCCCGTCATGAGTCACCTCGATCGACACTTCATGGTGGCCTGGCCGCTGGTCGCCCTTGCCGGAGTCTTTGGGCTTCTTGCCATGGCCGAGAAGTTCGGCTCCAAGCTCGAAGCGTCGAGACGTTCCACAGCCACCGTCCTCTTGGCGCTAACCGCGATCTCCCTCGGCGTGGTGACGTCGCGGTGGACCGTCGCCCAGATCGAGCAAGCGGTCGACCTCGCCCACCCGCTCGAGGACGTGCGCCGCGAGCTCGGCACCTACCTGCGGGACAGCCTGCGCCCGGGCGAGTCCTACGCGATCGGTGATACCGGATTGGTTCCGTTCCTCGCCGGCGGCACCGTCCTCGACGTGTACTGCCTCAACTGCCGCGAAGCCACCGCGCCGCCGATCGACCGCTCCCCCGAGCGGCTCGCTCACTGGATCGTTTCGCGGCGCCCGCGCTACATCATCGTCCAGGCCATCAGCGGCGCCGCCGAGCGCGGCGCGTGGCCGACGGACCGAGCGCTCCGGGAACATCCGGCGCTTGCGAGCGAGTACACGCGCAGACGAGAGGTCGGCGACGCCGACGATCCCCTGCGCTATCTGGTCTTCGAGCGCCGGACGCTTTCCTCGTCAGAAGAGTCGTCCGGCGAGTCACTCTAGCGGCACGGCCACGATGTTGCGCAGCTCGACCGTCGAAACGTGGCGCATGGATTCTTCGACGTACGCGGGGGACACCAGATCCACCGATAGATCCCGGCCCTCGACGCCGAAGTTTTCCTGGTCGAAAAACAGGATCCCGCCGAGGCGCCGGTGGTTGCCGAGCCTCCGGAACCGGAGGCCGCCCTCGTTCACCTCGTAGCTGTAAGCGAAGAGCTCGAGCCGCGCGGGCTCGGGATCGAACCAGTAGATGAACTCGTCGTCGGCGTCGGTGCTCGAACCGGTCTCGAAGGACACCTTGATCTTGCGCAGCTCGCGGCCGTCCCAGGCCTCGACACCCAGGTCTTCGAGACGGACGCTCGGGTCTTCGAGCCGGTAGGGAAGAAACGAGAAGTAGACCCGCTGCATGACCCAGTCGCGTAGCGCCGCGTCGCGCGCGATCGCTGGTTCCGAGCTGGGCAGAGACGCCCGGGCCACTCCAACCCCATCGAGCCACTCCCGTGCCGTATCGTTGTCGATGCACACCTTGCGCAGGCCGGCCTTCACCTTCGCCGTCGCGCAATACTCGTACAGCCCACCGTCCTGCCTCACCTCGAGTGCCGAACAGCCCGACTTCGAGCAAAGATCGAGCGTGATTCGGCTCGACTCGTAGAGCTCCCCTCCGTGGTGCGCGATCGACCGCGCGACGAGCTCCCGAGCCGTCTCGGCGGCGAGGGGCGTGGCCAGCGCGACGGCAACGGCGACGGCCAGGGCAGTGGAGTGGCGAGTCATACGCGAGATGTTACAGGTTGGACAAAGGCGCCCGACAGGCTCCAACGCCAGGGCCCTCCAGACCTGTAGCGGTCGACCTCCGTGTCGACCGAATCCCAGGGACCTTCAAGACCTGTAGCGGTCGACCCCCGTGTCGACCGAATCCCAGGGACCTTCAACACCTGTAGCGGTCGACCTCCGTGTCGACCGAATCCAGTGAACCGAGTCCCCGTCGAAGACAGGACGGTCGACAGAGACGTCGACCGCTACAACTCACAGCAGAGCGGACGCTTTAAAACCTGTAGCGGTCGACCCCCGTGTCGACCGAATCCAATGGACCGAGTCCCCGTCGAAGACAGGACGCTCGACAGAGACGTCCACCGCTACAACCGGAACCGAGAAAGGCACACCCCCGGCCATCCCCCAACATCTCGGACGGCACCGATAGAATGCCGCGACTCCGGAGCCCGTTCTTGTCCCCCGACACCACCACCCGATTCTTCCGCTCGACCGGCGCCGCGACGTTCTCGCAGGCCTGGCGGGTCGGCGTGACGTTCTTGACCACGTTTTTCCTGATGCGCCACGTCAGCGAGGGCGCCTGGGGCATATTCGAGTGGACGGTCACGATCTTCATGGTTTTCGGGGCGCTACGCGACCTCGGGCTCCTCTACCATTTGATCCGGCTAAAGCCACGGCCCTACGGCAACGTGCTGGCGGTGGAACTGAGTTGGGGCGCTTTGCTTGCCCTCGGCACCTTTTTCGGAGCCGGCCAGATCGCACAGGGATTCCAGGGCGCCGGTCCAGACGTGGCACCGGTGATCCGGGCCTTCAGCCTCTTTCTCTTCCTGGAAGGCCTCTCTTCGGTGCCGCGCATCTACTTCGATGCCGAGCTTCGGGTCGGGCGAACGGTACTTCCCGAGATTATCCGCAACCTCATCTACGCACTCACCTCGATCGCGCTCGCCTACCAGGGCTACGGCGTTTGGAGCATGGTGGTGGGGCTTCTCGCCGGCATGGCCTACTACACGGTTCATCTGTGGATTCGAGCCTGGCCGACGATTCCGCTGACCTTCCAACGCGGGGAGACCTGGAATCTCATCCGGCCGAGTCTGCCCCTCGCGATGATCTGGTTTCTCGCGATTCTGGCTCGCCACATCGACCCGCTGATCCTGGGCGGCCTCGATTTCGACAAGGAGACCGTGGGCCTCTACACCCGCTCCTACTACTTCGCGTTCCTGGTCACGGTCACCCTGGTGCCTGCGATCACTCGGGTCCTCTACCCGGCTCTCGTCGAGTACTCCGACAACCCCGAGAAGCTGGCCGAGGCCTACCGGCTGGCGACGCTCCTGGTGCTGACCCTGGAGGCGCCGGTGGCGGCGTTTCTGTTCGTCAACCCCGACACCTTCTTCCAGATCTTCGGCGCGCGGTGGGTGGCGGGTGCCGGCTTCCTGCGCGTCTTGAGCCTGGCGCCCCTGGTCGATCCGTTCAGCCGGCTGGGTGGCGAGATTCTCAAGGTCCACCATCGGGACCGCCTCTGGATCGCCTCGCTGGTTCTGACTCTGGCGACCTTCGTCGTTGCTGGCCTTTTCTTGATCGGCCGGTTCGGCGCGATCGGCATGGCCTGGGCGAACTATCTGCCGCTCGGCGGCATGCTGATGGCCTGGGGCATCTACAAGATCGCGCCCGCTCCGTTCGTCAGGCTGGTGCGCGATATCGGCCTGATCTACTTCGCGCCGGTTCTGCCCTTCCTCGCCGCCTGGCTCTCGGCGGGCGATCGACCCTGGCTCCGCTTCAGCTTCTCGATCGTCGCCGCCCTCTTGACCACGGCCTTCTATTGGTGGAGGTTCGGAGGCTCCTTTGTTACGTTCTTTCGGGGGCGCGCGGCCACAGACGCCGCGCTCGTCGCGCCGGCTCTGGATCGACTAGACTGAAAGGCCCCGCGACGGGACCACTATGAGCGACTACGTATGGCATCCACCGGCGGACCTCGTCGAATCGGCAAACGTCACCAACTTCATGCGGTCTCACGGCATCGACGATGTCGAAACGCTGTTGCGCCGCTCGGTCGAAGAGCCGGCCTGGTTCTGGCCCGCGGTGATCGACGACCTCGGCATCCAGTTTGACACGCCGTTTCACACCGTCTTTGACGTCCGGCGTGGGTTTCCCTGGACCGAGTGGTTTCTCGGCGGCAAGCTCAACATAACGAGCAACTGCGTCGAGCGGCATGCCTCCGGCGCCAACGCCGACCAACTCGCGATCATCGCCGAGCACGAAGACGGCTCTACCCGCAGCTACACCTATTCAGAGCTCGCCGAAGCGGTTCAGAAGTGCGCAACGGCCATGGAGGTCGCCAAGATCAAGGCCGGTGACCGGGTGGGCGCGGTCATGCCGATGACCGCCGAGGTGGTCATCCAGATGTTCGCGACGATGAAGCTCGGCGCGATCTTCATTCCGATCTTTAGCGGCTTCGCGGCACCGGCGATCACCCAGCGGCTCAAGGACGCCGGCGCGAAACTGCTCTTCACCGCCGAGAGTAGCGGCAGGCGAGGATCGCCCCTGAGGCTCCGCCCCACCTTCCAAGAGGTGGCGGAGAACGTGAAGTCGCTCGCTACCGTGGTGGTTTTGGGCCGTGGGGAGCCGCCGCCGCTGTCCCGCCTCGATAAAGAGATCCCCTGGCAGAGTTTCCTGGCCACCGCGGCCGACGCCGAACCGGCCAAGACGGTCTCGGTGCCCTCGATGGATCCGGCGATCATCCTCTACACCTCCGGCACGACCGGCGCGGCGAAGGGCACGGTGCACAGCCACGCCGGCAGCCTCGTCAACATCGCCAAGGAAGTCGCCTACGCCTTCGACGTCAAGCAGGCCGATCGCCTGTTCTGGCTCTCCGACATCGGCTGGATGATGGGTCCGTGGGAGCTCATCGGCGGGCTCTTCCAGGGCGCGACCGTGTATCTGTACGAAGGCGCCTTCGACTGGCCGCGGCCGGATCGTCTGGGCGAGACGATCGCCAAGTCCAGGATCTCGGTGTTCGGAATCTCGCCGACCGTGGCCCGTCTGTTGCGGTGCTCCGGCGACGATATTCTGGACGGCCACGATCTCTCGAGTCTGCGAATTCTCGGATCGACCGGCGAGCCCTGGGACGAGGAGTCCTGGACGTGGTACTTCGAGAAGTTCGGGCGGAAGCGCTGCCCGATCATCAACATCTCGGGCGGCACCGACATCATCGGCTGCTTCCTCTCGCCTCTGCCTCTGCACTCGCTGAAGCCCTGCTCGCTTGCCGCCCCCGGCCTGGGAATGGCGGTGGATGTCGTGGACGAGGAGGGCCATCCCCTGCGAGGCGAGGTCGGATACCTCATTTGCAGGCAGCCGTCGCCCTCGATGACCCGCGGGCTCTGGAACGACGCCAAGCGCTATCTCGACACCTACTGGAAGCGCTGGCGAGACGTCTGGAATCACGGTGACTGGGCGTTGATCGACGAGGACGGCCAGTGGTTTCTTCAGGGCCGAGCCGACGACACCCTGAACATCGCGGGAAAGCGCGTCGGCCCATCCGAAGTCGAAAGCGCCCTGATCGAATCGGGGAGCGTGGCCGAGGCCGCGGCCATCGGCGTCCCGGACGAGATCAAGGGAGAGGCGATCATCGCCTTTGCGGTCCTCAAGCCGGCGGTCGAGCCGACCGACGAGCTCCGGCGAGAGCTGATCGCCGGCGTGGGCGAGAAGATGGGCAAGCACGGCAGGCCCAAGGCAATCGTCTTCGTCGACGACCTCCCCAAGACCCGCAGCGCCAAAATCGTTCGCCGGGTCGTGCGGGCCAAGTATCTCGGCGAAGAAGACCTCGGAGACCTCTCCTCGCTGCAGAACCCCGAAGCGATCGAAGGCATCGCCAGCGCGGTGTAGGCGCCGAAGCTACTGGCGCGCGCCTGCCCGTAGCGGTCGGACTCCGTCGCTCCTCCAAGATGAAAGCCGACTCCGCCTTTCAGCTCTCGTAGAGCGGCGGCAATTCGTGAACTTCGTCGGCTGCCTCGAGAAACGGATCGCGAACTCGTACGGAGCCATATCTCCGGCCGTGCTCGAAGTCCTCGGAAAGGATTTCGTCGAGCCCGTTGACCTCGGCATACGCCCAGAGATGGGCGTCGAACCAGGAGAGCTGGTAGGTCATCGTTCCGAAAAGTGCCGTGCGAAGGACGGCCTCATCGGGATAGAGGACCGGCATCTGCGCCATCAGGCTTTCGGCTTCTCGACACGCCGCGGCTCGTTCGAGAAGCGATGCGCCGCCGAGCTCCGTTTGAGGCCGCGTCACGACCGAGACGAATTCGACGAGCGCCTGGTGCGGAAGGACCATCTCGTCGCGCGCCACTCCGTCGCGCAGGTGCCGAGCGGCCAGGTCGCGCTTTACAGGCGACCGCGGATCGTATCGGTAGACGAGAACGTTGGTATCGACGAGAACCTTCACTGCCGGGGCTCCGGTTCCTCACCCGGAAGCGGTCGAGCTGGCGTGCCTCGCGTATAGAGATCCTCGCGCGTCCAGCCGCGGTCCGCGGAAGGGTCGCAAGGGGGCAGGTCCTTCCAGCGCTCGCGGATCCGGGCCGTCGTCTCATCAAACAGCCGCAGCCTCTCCGCCAGGCTGAGGCGCTTGCGCTCGATTCGGGGCGGAACGACACGGATCTCGGGTCCGGCAGGCCGGAATTCGATCTCATCGCCGGGCTCGATGCCGTACCGCTGCGCGAGGGCCTTCGGAATCGTGACCTGGAGCTTGCTGGTGACTTTGGACATGACCTCCTTACTCTAACAAGGAGATTTCCTTGTCCGCAAGATCGGCAATCGTACCCCGGGGAGCAGGGACCATCGGCGCCGGGGCCGGCCGTCAGGCTAGGCGGTCCGGCGAAGCTCGGAAAACGCCGCGACCGCGGCATCGAGCCCGGCGTCGATCTCGCCCGGGGCCATCGCGAAGGAGAGCCGCAGATAGCCCTCCTGCAGAAACGCGCTCCCGGGAGCGGTAACGACCCCGGCGTGATCGAGGAGGTATTCGGCGACGTCCACTGACGACGCGAGTACCTTCCCCACCGGCGTGCGTCCGCCGAAGCAGGCGCGCACGTCCCAGAAGGAGTAGAACGTGCCCTCGGAATCCCACACCCGGACGGGCGCCAAGCGATCGCGGACAGCGTAGATCCTGTTTCTGTTGGCCTCGAGCTCGTCTCTCAACTCGGTCTCGTAGATGCCGGAAATCGCCGCGAGCGCCCCGCACTGGCTCGGCACCGCCGGACCCGACGTGTAGTGACTCTGCAGGTTGATCATGGCCTCTGAAACGTCCTCGGGACCGACGCTCCAGCCGATCCGCATACCCCCGGTGCGCCGGAAGTTCTTCGACAACCCGTCCACCTGGATGAGCCATTCTCGCGTCGCGGGCGTGATCTCGGGCTCGGGATAGCTCTTGCCGTCGTAGACGATCCGCCAGTAGAGCCGGTCGAGCAGCAGATACACGTGCCGCCGGACGCACACCTCCAGCAACGCGGCAAACTCGCGCGCGTCATAAACCTGAGATGTCGGGTTGACCGGGCTGTTCAGCACAAACACCTTGACCCGCTCGTTGCCGTCGATCTCGCGCTCGAGATCGACGGCGCTGACCTTGAAGCGGCTCTCTTCGCCGCCACTCGCGACGACCGCCCGCGGAGTGGCGCCGGCCGCGAGCGCCAGGGGCTGGTAGCTCACCCAGGGAGCTGCTTCCATGAGGATGGTGTCGCCCGGGTCGCAGATCGCCAGAAACAAGTTCAGCAGGCCCTGCTTGGCGCCGGTCGTGACCACCACACACTCTCGGCCGTACTGGCTCTCGACTCCGAGCCAACGCACAACCGCATCGCGAAGTTCGCCGAGCCCGGCGGGATCCTCGTACATGGTCCGACCCTCGTCGTAGGCGTTCTTCGCAGCATCGCGAATGCGCGGCGCAAGCTCGCCCTTGGTCTCGCCCAGGCCGAAGTCGAAGAGCGGTAGGCCCTTCGCCCGCCGCTCGTTGGCGAGAGTCTTCAAACGCAACGTCAGGGACGGCCGGAATCGGCGGAGCCTGGCGGAGATGCGCGCGGCATCTGCGGCCGGCACGGCTTCAGGCGCCTGCCGGCGCCCCGCCGATTTTTTCAGCGCCGGCTGCGGTCAGAAAGTAGAACTCGCCGGACTCGCTCGGCTTGACCATACCCTCGTCCACCAGGGACGCCAGGCCCGCTTCCAGATCGACACCTGGATGATCCTCGGCGACATACAGAATCGCCTGCTTGCGCAGCACGTAGCCGACCCGCGCCCCCCCGGCGAGACGGCACTTTTCGGCATAGCGATCGAGGATGATGTCGGTTGCGTTGGCTGCGGCCATGGCGTTCTCCCGCGGTTTCGCAGATTCTAGTCGAAATCACCGTGAAGCGGGTCACGGCCAGCGGCTTACAGCTCGGCTAGAATCGCCGCTCTCCCGCGACCGACCGCCCGGTCGCGAACTCCTCGAGCGACCTGACAGACCACAACGGGAGACCGCACTGAAAAGCAGACGACAGCCATCCAGAGCGCTACCCTTCGCTCTTCGGCTTATCGTCCTGATCGCGGCGATCGGCCTCCCCGCGGCTCCGCCGGCCGACGCGGTGATGAAGCCACAGGAGAGAACCGGCAGTCTCGAGCATCTGGCGGTGTCCGAACACACCTTGCATCCCACGGTCGAGCTCATGCCGATCAGCTCGGCTCTCGGAATGCTCACCTCCGAAGTCGAGACCGCCTGGACCGCCTTCGCGGCGCCGCCTGCGGCCGTCACCACCGCGAGTTCTTGGCGGGGCCACATCGATCGTCGAAGCGGTCTGGTCGATATCGCCGAGGGCACCGGAATTCCGTGGATCCCGGGCCACGGCAACGCTCTCCAACCCGCGGACGTAGCGGCCATCTCGAAGGACAAGCAAGAGATCGACCTCACGGCGCTCGAGAGCATCGCCCGGGGATTCATCGGAACTGTCGAGTCGCTCGTTGGAGCGTCGGCCTACGAGCTGCGGCTCAATCACCGTGCCTCCGGTCCGGTGGGCGACCATGTCTGGTTCATCGAGTTCGATGTCTACGCCGCCGGTCGCAAGATCGAAGGTGCCCGCATCTTCTTCCGCGTCAACAACGGAAATCTCGTCCAGTTCGGCGCCGAGAAGGTGCCGGCGCCAGGCACCCCGATGCCAACCGTACAACTGACCTTGGCCGAGGCCCACGCGGCGCTCGACGGGTACGTTGGTCTCATCGACGGAGTCGATCGGTTCGTCGACAAACCCGTCCTCCGCCTGCTACCGGTCCACGCCGGTCGAAGTGGCGCATCGATCGGCGCCGGTACCGAGCGTGACTTCGCCTTCGGTCGCGGATACGAACTGCTGCCCGTGTGGCAATTGACCTTCCGGCGTGGCGACGAGCATCCGACCTGGCGGGCGCGCATCGACGCCGTCACGGGCAGAGTCCTCGAGCTCCGCGACATCAACCGC